>JBKJKR010000038.1:0-3904 GCA_046597135.1 Acidimicrobiales bacterium
TCACCGACGTGGCCATCGGCTGTGCCGGCATCGGCGCCATCGTGGACTACCGGGGCAGCACCGACACCTACGGCCACGAACTGCAGGTCACCGTGGTCGCCGTGGTCGACGAGATCGCCGGCGCCGCCGAGCTCGTCATGGGCAAGGCCACCGGCATCTGTGCCGCCGTGGTGCGCGGCATCGATCCGGCGTGGCTCCGCCGCGGCAGCGTGCGCGAAGAGATCGTGCGCTCGCCCCATGAGGACCTCTTCCGCTGAGATCGGCCCCGGTGCGGCTCGCTGCGGCCGGACCGGGGCCGAGCGCGTTCAGCGGCGGGCGATGCGGAACCAGTCGAGCGTGGCGGTCGCACCCGTGAGCAGGTCGGTGGACGCGCTCCAGCTCAGCACCTCGGCCGCCAACGTGGCCGACAGCGCGGAGCGTTGCAGCTCGCCGACGCGGGCCTCGCCGTGGTTCGGCGGCGCATCGATGCCGGCCGCCTCGGCGATGGCGGCATAGAGCTCGTTGACCGACGTTTCGACGCCGGTGCCGATGTTGATGACGAGGCCGCTCGCCGCGCCGGCGGCCGCGGCCCGTTCGAAGGCGGCGGCGACGTCACCCACGTAGACGAAGTCCCGGGTCTGCGCGCCGTCGCCGAAGATCGTGCACTCGTGGCGGTCGAGGAGGCGCCCGCAGAAGATCGCCACCACACCTGCCTCGCCGTGGGGATCCTGACGCGGGCCGTACACGTTGGCGAGCGCGAGCGCCGTGTAGTCGAGGCCGTGCATGGACGCGTACGCGTGGAGGTAGTCGACGACGGCCTTCTTGGCCACGCCGTAGGGCGACGCAGGCTGCTGCAGGTGCGATTCGTCGACCGGCAGCACCGACGGATCGGGCTCCCCGTAGAGGGTGCCCCCGCTCGCGGCGAACACGACCTTTCGGGTGCCCCCGAGTCGGGCGCCTTCGAGCACCCGCAACGAACCGATGATGTTGATCTCGGCGTCGAGCACGGGTTGCAGCACCGACACCCGCACGTCGATCTGCGCGGCGAGATGGAAGATCACCTCGGGCGCGATCTCCGCGATGAGGTCGGTGCAACGTGGGTCGCGGATGTCGACCTCGTGCACCACGATGCGGTCGGCGGCCTCGGCGGCGGCCTCGCGCAGGTTGTCGTGCGTACCCGTGGAGAAGCTGTCGACCACGTGCACGACGTGGCCGGCGCGCAGCAGGCGATCGACGAGCGTGGACCCGATGAACCCTGCGCCGCCGGTGACCACGACGCGCATCAGGAACCCTCCGGCACCTTCGCGTTGCTCAGCTTCTGACCCGGCGCGACGTGCTGGCCGCGACCGACGACGCAGTGATCCTCGAGCACCGCCCCGGCACCGATGTCGGCGTCCTCGGCGACGATGGCGTGGTCGAGCCGGGCGCCGGTCGCGATGTGCGCACCGCCGAGCACGACCGAGTCGCTGATCTGCGCACCGGCGTCGACGCGAGCGCCGGCGCCGATGACCGAGCGGACGACCTGGGCGGTCGGGTCGATGACGGCCGCGGCGTGCACGCCGTGCTCGGGGGTGCCGCGGCGTGAGCCGAGCAGGTCGAGCTGCACCTCGAGATAGGTGGCGGGCGTACCGGCGTCGATCCAGTAGCAGTCATCGCCGAGCGCGTAGAGCGTGCCGTCAGCCACCATGGCCGGGAAGGTCTCACGCTCGATCGACACCTTGCGTCCGGCCGGGATGCGGGCCAGCACGGATGGTTCGAGGACGTACGTGCCGGCGTTGATCCAGTTGGTGGGTGCTTCGTCGCGGGGCGGCTTCTCGATGAAGCCCAGCACGCGTCCGTCGGCCGCGGTCGGCACCACGCCGTAGCGCGACGGATCGTCGACCGGCGTGAGATGGATGGTGCCTTCGGCGCCCCGGGCTCGATGGAGCGCGATGAGCGACCGGAGGTCGAAGTCGTTGACGACGTCGCCGTTGACCACCACGAAGGTCTCGTCGACCCCGGCATCGAGCGCGGCGAACCGAATGGCCCCGGCCGTATCGAGCGGTTCGGGCTCGACGGCGTACCGAAGCTTGACGCCGGCGCACTCACCGCTCGGGTAGGCATCGATGAACGCGTCGGGACGGAAGCCGAGCGACAGGATCGCTTCGTCGACGCCATAGCGGGCCAGCCCGGCGATGACGCGCTCGAGCATGGACACGTGCACGACCGGAAGCATTTGCTTCGGGACGTCGGTGGTGAGCGGCCGCAGGCGCGTGCCGAAACCCCCTACCAGGACGACCGCCCGCATCAGGGGGCCGTGGTGGTGGAGGCCGACTCCGCGGTGGTGGTCGACGCCCCGGTCGCGCCCGACGTACCGGTTGCGCCGGTGTTACCGCCGGCCCCTGTGGTGCCGGTGGTGCCGGTGGTGCCGGTGCCGGTGGCACCCGTGGCACCGGTGGTCGGCTCGACGTCGCTGAGGGAGTCGAGCAAGGGGATCGACGTGGGCCGCGGGACCTCGGTGCCCTCGGGCACAAGGGCGATGGTGAACGCCTCGCGGTCCTTGCGGTAGCGCGCGTTGTCGAAGTCCTTCAGGCTGACCTCGCCCGCCGTGGCCGAGTTGTCGGCGTCGAAGCGCACGATCTGCAACACACCGGGCTTGTCGCCGCACATGGCGCCGTTCTTCAGCACCAAACCCGACGGGAGCTCGATCTGGTCGTTCGAGGCCTTGATGCCCAGGGCGTCGAAGAACACGCCCAGCTTCGCATTGGCGCCCGCGGCGGTGGAGTTGAACGGGTGCACGTGCATGATGCCGCCGTCGGCCGTGGAGTCTTGGTCGTGCGTGTGGATGCCGTCGGGATCGGTCCCGCTATCCGCCGCCGGGGCTTCCCACTTGTCGCAGTTGTAGATGCCGTAGGCCGCGTGCCAGTGGGTGCCGAGCTTGGGCTCGACGGCGGCCGACTCGTCGGCCCGCGCATAGAGCACCAGCGCGCTTCCGAGGAGGACCGTGAGGGCAATGGCCAGCGGGAACCCCAGCTCACGGCGCTCCGGACCCTTGTGCGTGCTGCCGGCGCGTGCCGCGCGGGCCACCTTCTTCGACGACGATGCCTTACCCATAGGGGCCACACGGTACCCGCGACCGGCCGTGTCCAGACGCCACGGGCCGCGGGACCCGGGATCGGCGGCTCATAACGCGGCGAAGAGCTCGGCGTAGGCGCTGGCCACCGCGGCAGGCGACACCCAGGATTCGACGAAACGCCGGCCGGCGGCGCCCTGGCCCTCGGCAGTGATCGGGTCGTCGAGCATGTCCACCAGGGCTCGGATGAACGCACCGGCATCGTCCGGCGGGACGGACACACCGGCACCCGCCGCGGCGATCGTGCGCACGACCTCGGTGTCGGGGTCGACGCTCGCGAGCACCGGCCGCGCCGAGGCGAGGATCGAGTACAGCTTCGACGGCACGCTGGCCTTCGCGAGCCCGGTCTTCAGCGGGACCACATGGATGTCGGCCGCGGCGAGCACCTCGGGAAGCCGCTCGATGGGTTGATAGCCGACGAAGCGAACGTTCGGCAGGTCGGCTGCTGCGAGCTCGAGCGCGGGTCGGGCCGCTCCCCCACCGTTGATGACGAAGACGACGTCGGCCCGGTCCTGCAGGACACGAGCGGCATCGAGCAACAACCCGATCGACTGCGACAGCCCCACGTTGCCGGCGTACATGACGACCTGTTTGCCGAGCAGGCCGTGCTCGCGTCGATAGTCGTTCTCCTTCGGCGAGGGCACGATGGCCACCGTGTCGACGAAGTTGGGGATCACCTCGACCCGGGTCGGTCGGCGACGCTGGCGGCCCAGCTTCGCGGTGACGTTGGCCCGCAGGTCGTCCGACAACACCGTGACCGCGTTCGCATGGCGGTACGCAAAACGCTCGAGGGCCGACGCGGCCCGGATCACC
>JBKJKR010000129.1:0-5909 GCA_046597135.1 Acidimicrobiales bacterium
AGACGGGCATGAACCCCGGACGCGTCAACGTCAACGGCGGCGCGATCGCGCTCGGCCACCCCATCGGGGCGACCGGGGCAAAGTTGCTCGCGACGTTGTTGAACGAGCTCGAACGAGTCGACGGGCGCTATGGCCTGCAGACGATCTGCGAGGGCGGCGGACAGGCGAACGTGATGATCATCGAACGCCTGAGCAGCTGACATCGGCCGGTGGTCGACCTGGATGAAGGAGCCAACGTGACAGGTATGTGTGAAGGACGGGTCGCCGTGATCACCGGGGCGGGTCGGGGCCTCGGCCGCGAGTACGCGCTCGCGCTCGCCCGCGAGGGCGCGCGGGTGGTCGTGAACGACCTCGGCGGTGCCTCCGACGGCTCGGGCGCGTCGAGCGGTCCCGCAGCCGACGTCGCGGCCGAGATCCGGGCCCTCGGCGGCGAGGCGGTGTCGAACGTCGACGACGTCACCGACTTCGACGCCGCCGCACGCATCATCGACACCGCCGTGCACGAGTTCGGCCGCCTCGATGTGGTCGTGAACAACGCCGGGATCCTCCGCGACCGCATGTTCGTGAACACGTCGCCCGACGAGTGGGACCTGATCATCCGCGTACACCTGCGCGGTCATTTCTGCGTGGGTCGCCATGCCGCGTCGTACTGGCGCGACCGATCGAAGGCCGGCGAGGTGCTGGACGCGCGCCTGATCAACACCAGCTCGGGAGCGGGGCTGATGGGCAGCGTCGGCCAGAGCGGTTACGCAGCGGCCAAGGCGGGCATCGCCGCACTCACCATCGTCCAGGCGGTCGAGCTCGGGCGCTATGGCGTCACCGTGAATGCACTCGCGCCGAGCGCACGCACGCGGCTCACCGAAGAGGTCTTCCCCGACATGATGGCGCGGCCGACCGAGGGTTTCGACGCCATGGGCCCCGAGAACATCGCGCCGCTCGTGGTGTGGTTGGCGAGCCCGGACTCGCGCGATGTCAGCGGCCGGGTGTTCGAGGCCGAGGGCGGCATGATCAGCGTGGCCGACGGGTGGCAGCACGGCGAGCCGCGCGACATCGGCCGCCGGTGGACCTCGGCCGAGATCGGTCCGGCCGTGCGCGAACTGCTGGCGAAGGCGCCCGTACCCGCGGTCGTCTACGGCACGGCCTGAGCCGCACCGTGGCCCCCGAGGTCGCATCGGCGTTGCGGCGCGAAGACCGTCGGCTGCTCACGGTCGGCGGGACGTACGTCGCCGACATCACCGGCGGCGCCTTGACCGGCGCGTACGTCCTGCACATCGTGCGGTCCGACGTGGCCCGAGCAGACATCCGGTCTGTCGACGTCACTGCCGTACGGTCGATGCCGGGCGTCGTCGGCGTGTTCACCGCGGCGGACCTCGACATCGGTGCCATGCCCCCGGTCCTGCCGCGCTTTGCGTCGGTCTTCTCGCCGCCGGTGCTGGCGTCGACCGAGGTGCGGTTCATCGGCGAGGCCATCGTGGCAGTGGTGGCGCACACCGCAGCGCAGGCCGCGGATGCCGCGGAGTCGGTCGAGATCGACCTGGTGCCGCACGAGCCGGTGTGCGACGTCGAACGAGCATCCGGCGACGCGCTGCTCGTCATCGCCGATGCCGGAACGAACTTGGTGGGGTCGGCCGTGGTCGGCGACGAGCACGCCGGCTCGCTCTTCGACGACTGTGCGTTGGTCGTGCGATTCGACGCGCAGCACCCCCGTGTCTCGGCCGCTCCCCTCGAGACGCGGTCGGCGGCGTCCGTGTGGGTCGACGGCCGGCTGAACCACTGGGTCTCGACACAAGGGCCGCACAGCGTGCGGCGCAACCTCGCGGCGGTGTTCGGCGTTCCCGAGAGCTCGGTGCGCGTGGTGGCGCCCGACGTGGGCGGCGGGTTCGGCCCGAAGTTCGCCAACTTCTCGGACGACGTGCTGGTGGCCTGGTTGGCGAAGCGCCTCGGTCACGGCGTGCGGTGGACCGAGACACGATCCGAGAGCATGGTCGGGCTGCACCACGGACGGGCGCAGTCGCATCGGATCGCGCTGGGCGGCACCGCCCACGGTGAGTTGGCGGCCTATGAGCTCGCGGTCACCCAGGACTCCGGTGCCTACGCGAGCCTGGGTGCGTACGCACCCGACGCGACGTTGCGCATGACGACCGGCGTCTATCGCATCGGTCGGGCGCGCGGGGTGGCCCGATCCTTGCTCACCAACACCACGCCGGTGTCGGCGTACCGGGGAACGGGCCGCCCCGAGGCGACGTGCGCGATCGAACGCGCCGTCGACATGTATGCGGCTGCGGCCAACGTCGATCCGGTGGAAGTCCGGCTGCGCAACATGATCGAGCCCGACGCGTTCCCGTTCACGACCGCGGTGGGCACGGTGTATGACTCGGGGAACTACGCCGACGCGCTCCGGCGGGCGTGCGCCATGGCCGGGTACGACGAGCTGCGGGCCGAGCAGCGAGCACGTCGTGCTCGCAATGACCCTCGGCTGCTCGGCGTGGGCGTGTGCGCCTACGTCGAGTCCACCGGCGCAGGGCCGCCGATGGAGTTCGCCACGGTGTCGGTGGACCGCGCGGGCGCGGTGACGGTACGAACCGGTTCGAGCCCCCACGGTCAAGGACACGAGACCACCTGGGCGTCGCTCGTCGAGCGCACGATGGGTGTTGCCGCAGCCGACGTCGCGGTGGTGCATGGCGACACGGATCAGGTCGCGATCGGCCTCGGCACGTTCGCCTCGCGCTCGATGCAGTTCGCCGGCTCGGCCGTCGTGCAGGCCGGCGAGCAGCTGATCGCCCGCGCCCGCGCCGTCGTCGCGCAGCACCTCGAGTCGGCCGAGGCCGACGTCGAGTTCGACCCGGCCCGCGGCACGTTCGGTGCGCGAGGGGTGCCGTCGCGTTCATGCGGGTGGGGCGATGTGGTGGCCTTCGCCGGCGTCGACGAGATCGTCGAGGACACCATGTTCTCGGGTGCGATGACGTTCCCGTTCGGCGCACACATCGCGGTCGCCGAGGTCGACGCCGAAACCGGTGCCGCTCGGGTGCTGCGTCACATCGCCGTCGACGACGCCGGCACGATCATCAACCACCTGATCGCCGAAGGTCAGATCCACGGCGGGATCGCCCAAGGGATCGGCGAAGCGCTGTTCGAGGCGGTGCGGTACGGCCCCGCAGCCACACCGCTCACGACCAACCTGGCCGACTACGCGATGCCCGCAGCGAGTGAGCTGCCGTCCTTCGAGACTGCCTTCACCGAGACGCCCGCACCTTCGAACCCACTGGGCGCGAAGGGCGTGGGGGAGTCGGGCATCATCGGAGCGGTGGCCGCGGTGCAGAACGCGGTCTGCGACGCCGTCGCGCATCTGGGCATCGACCACCTCGACATCCCGCTCACGCCCGAGCGCATCTGGCGCGCGTTGCGCGCCTCAGTGCAATCCGTCGAGCAATGACGGATCGCGGCGCAGCTCGCGCCGCGCCATGGCCTCCCAGAAGCCGTGGAACTTCGCGCGGCCCAGCACTTCGTGAACGTCGTGGTCGAGGGCGACGCCGCCACCGAGCGACTCGACCTGGTAGCTGACCCGGCAACGCTGCTCGAAGGCCACGGCGCGCAGGTGCGCCTCGGCGACATCGGCGCCCAGCACGAACAAGCCGTGACCCGCCAGGAGCGCGATGTCGGCATCGCCCATGGCCGCTGCTGCGGTACGCGCGTGGGTCATGTCGGCGACGGTGCCCTTGTACTCCTCGACCAGCCGGACGCGCCCGCCGCCGAGCCCGGACGTCTGGTCGAGGCACGGCGGCAACCGACGGGCGTTTGCCCAGAGCACCGCGAAACGAGGGTGGTTGTGGATGGCGACGTGTACGTCGGGTCGCAGCTCGTGGAGCGCGACGTGCAACCGGACGCCGGGCGCCGGTGGCCAGCGTCCCTCGAGCACGTGTCCGGCCATGTCGATGCGCACCACATCGTCGACGCCGAATTCGTCCCACAACAAGAACCACGGGTTGGTCAGCAGCGAGCCGTCGGGTTGCAGGATGGTGATGTGGCCCGCAAGGTGATCGTCGTAGCCCTCGTGCCAGAGGGTACGGGCGAGCAGCACGAGCTCGAGCCGCGGATCGAGCGGTGGGAGCAGACGGTCGGGCGAGGGTTCGAAGCTCATCGGGGGCCGTCCTTGGCGAGCGACTCGAGGGTGGAGATGACGCGGTGGGCCCCGCGCAGCGTCGGCGTGGTCACGCCCAGACGGTCGGCGGCGCGCAGGTACTCGCCGAGGCAGTCGTCGAGCTCGGTGCGCCGGTGGTGCAGCAGGTCCTCGTGGAGCGACGGCCGACCACCGATGCCGTTCGCGACCATGCTTCGACCGAGCGCGAGTGCGTCGTCGACCGCTTCGTCGAAGCTCAGCGTCGCGGCGCGGCGGAACGTTGCGAACGGCGCGAAGAAGTCCTGCGGCTCGAAGCCCAGCGCGCGGTACACCGAGAGCAGCTCGCGGACGAACTCCACGTAGTGCTCGGCACCGGAACGCACGGCGATGGCATGGCCGAAGGACGCGCCTGGCAGGAACCCGAGGGTCGACGCACAGAAGCCGGCCACCGCCGATATCTGCAGGAGCTTCTCCCACTCGACCTGTTCGATGTGGTCGGTCACCTGCGCGGCCATGCCGGCGCCGGTGAACGCCGCGGCCAACGCCTCGACCCTCGCGGACGTCCCCCCGTCCCCACCGGCAACCGCGTGCTCGCCGAAGTAGAACGCGATCGGCGCGGTGGCGGTGTGGCGCGCGTGGCCCGGGCCGATGAGCACGCCCGCCTCGGTCGTTGACGCGCCGACCACCTTCGCGGTGCCAAGGTGCGCGGCCAGCGTTCGGTCCTTGGTGACGGAGTTCTGCAACGAGAAGGCGCCGCCGATGCGCGCGGCCTGGGTCGCTGCTTCCTCGAGTGCTGACGCGGTGTCCCGGGTCTTGACGAGGAGCGCCAGCCAATCGATGTGACCCGGCACCTCGTCCAGTTGTTCGAAGATGGTGAGGTTGTCCGTCACCGTGCGCGAGCCGCTGATCCCTTCGATGCGCAGTCCGTGGGCGCGCACGGCCACTGCATGGGCCGGCCGCGCCACGAGCGATACCTCCACGCCCGACTCGGCGAGCTGTGCGCCGATCACACTGCCCAGGCCACCGGCGCCCAGGACGCAGACGTGCACCGTCAGTCGACCTTGGCGTCGGCGATGTTGTCCATGAATACGCCGCGGTGGCCCCACATCTCGCCACGGCCGACATAGGTGCGCACCGACCAGGTCGACTCGTCGATCATGAGCCCGTTCCAGCCGAGCTCGACGTTGAACCCCGAGGGCGATTCTGTGTAGAAGGACAGCATCGGATCGTTGCTGTGCTGGCCGAGCGAGTTGACGATGTTGAGTCGGCCGTCCATCGCACGGTCGTAGGCGCGACCGACGTCCTCCATCGACCGCGCCTCGATCATGAAGTGGTTGAGGCCCGGGCCGCCGGGAAGCGGTAGATCGATGAAGGCCAAGCTGTGGTGGCGCGCGTTGGCGTGCATGAACACCGCACCGTTCGGCCCCCACGCGAACCGATCGGTCATTCGCAGGCCCATCACCCGGCCGTAGAAGTCGACCGCTTCGTCGACCGACGGAACCACGAAGAGCACGTGCCCGAGTCCGACGTCGGCGGTGAGGAAGCCGCTCGCGGCGTGGGGGAACACGGGCGTCGCCTCGTCGACCATGGCACCGTAGAAGATCTCGTGTGCGTTGCCGAAGGGATCGTCGAATTGCGCGACATCGGCGACACCACGCGTGGCGCGCAACGCGTCCGATCCTTCGAACACCTTCACCCCCGAGCGCTGCAGGTGCTCGACGCCTTGGTCGAACTCGGCGCGGCCCGCGACCTCCCAGCCGGTGTACGCGAGCCCCTCCTTCGCGCCGCGATG
>JBKJKR010000266.1:0-4929 GCA_046597135.1 Acidimicrobiales bacterium
TCTTCCTCACGGGTACCGACGAGCACGGGTTGAAGATCCAGCGCACGGCCGACGCCAACGGCATAACCCCGCTGGAGCAGGCCGACCGCACCAGCGAGCGGTTCCGCGAGACGTGGAAGCTGCTCGACATCTCCAACGACGATTTCATCCGCACCACGGAGCCCCGGCATCACCACGCGGTGCAGACCCTGCTGCAGAAGGCCTACGACAACGGCTACATCTACCGGGGCACCTACGAGGGTCTGTACTGCGTCGCGTGCGAGGCGTACTACAACGAGTCCGATCTCGAGGACGGGCGTTGCCCGATCCACAAGACCCCGGTCGAGACGCTGGTCGAGGACAACTACTTCTTCCGGCTGTCGGCGTTCGCCGATCGGCTCCTCGCCTGGTACGAGACCGATCCCGATTGCATCCAGCCCGACGGCAAGCGCAACGAGGCGGCGGGCATCGTCCGCCAAGGCCTCGAGGACGTGTCGATCAGCCGCACGTCCATCTCATGGGGCGTGCCCGTGCCGTGGGACCCCGAGCACGTGTTCTACGTCTGGTACGACGCGCTCATCAACTACGCGACGGCCGTCGGGTATGGCTCCGACCCCGACCGGTTCGCCGAGTGGTGGCCCGCGACCACGCATCTGCTGGCCAAGGACATCCTTCGGTTCCACTGCGTCTACTGGCCCGCGATGTTGATGGCGGCCGGCATCGACGACCTGCCCAAGCTGCGCGTGCACGGCTTCCTGCTCGTCGGGGGCGAGAAGATGTCGAAGACGCGGCTGAACCAGATCGCACCCGCCGCCCTCGTCGAGGACTTCGGGGTCGACGGCTATCGCTACCACTTCCTCCGGGACAACTCGTTCGGCCCCGACGGCGATTTCTCGTACGAGGGCATGATCGTCCGCTACAACAGCGACCTCGCGAACAACCTCGGCAACCTCCTGCAACGCGTGTCCACGGTGGTGGCCAAGAAGTGCGGCGGCATCGGTCCCGCCCCGCGCGCGGATTCGCCCCTGGCCCCGGTGGTCGCCGCGGCGTACGCCGACGCGGCCACCGCATGGGCCAACACCCAGCCGTCGGTGGCGCTCGAAGCCACGTGGCGGATCATCCGCGAGACCAACGACTACCTCCAGACGAACGAGCCGTGGAAGATGGAGCCGGGCGCCGCGTGCGATGCGGTCATGGGCGATGCGCTCGAGGCGCTGCGCATCGTCACCGTACTCACGAGCCCGGCCATGCCCGGGGCCTGCGACGTGATCTGGCGCCGCATCGGGTTGCGCGGCTCGCCGTGCGACGAACGGCTCCCGGGGGCTGTGGCGTGGGGTGGGTATTCAGGTGGGCTGGCCATCGAGGCGGGCGACCCGTTGTTCCCGCGTCGCAAGGCCTGACCATGGCGGCCGCCACGGCATCCGCCGGCACCGAGTCGCCGTTGCGTTGGATCGACAACCACTGTCACCTCGATCCGGTCACCGCCGAAGTGCAACTGCGCGATGCCGCCGCGGCCGGCGTCGTGGCGTGCATCACGGTCGGGACGAACCTGGCCCATTCGGTCGAGGCGGTCGAAGTCGCGGCGCGCTTCGCAAACGTCTACGCGACCGCCGGCGTGCATCCCCACGACGCGTCCGAGGGCATCGACGGGATCGAGGCGTTGCTCGCCCACCCCAAGGTGGTCGCGGTGGGTGAGGCGGGCCTCGACTTCCACTACGACCACTCGCCCCGCTCCACGCAACAGGACGTGTTCGCCCGGCAGATCGCCCTCGCTCATCGCCACGACCTTCCGCTCGTGATCCACACCCGCGAGGCCTGGGCGGAGACCTTCGCCATCCTCGACACCGAAGGGGTTCCGGACCGCACCGTGTTCCACTGCTTCACCGGCGGCCCGGCCGAAGCCGAGGCCTGCGTGGCCCGCGGTGCCTTCGTGTCGATCAGTGGCATCGTCACCTTCTCGAGCGCCCACGACGTGCGCGCCGCCGTGACCGCGACACCGCTCGACCGGCTGCTCGTCGAGACCGATTCGCCGTATCTCGCGCCCGTACCCCATCGCGGTCGGCCGAATCAGCCATCACACGTCGGGCTTGTGGGTGCGGCGATTGCATTGCAGAAAGATGTCGAAGCTGCTGTCGTTTCCTCGCGCACCTTGGCATCAACCATGCAGTTTTATGGTATCTCACCGACCTGAACAGGACTTTCGCTTGCGTACGTCGGCGCGCGCTGCTTAGCGTGCCCGTAATCAAGCGGGTCGTCGTGCGAACGATGGCAGGCATCCCAGAGAGGAAAGGGACGGAGCTCTGGAGGCCCGAAACCGCGTGGAGCGTTGGAGACTGTTCGTCGCGCTCGCCGCGGCGCTCGGCGCCCTTCCGCTGCTCGCAATCGACAACGTGTCCTCGGCGGAAGGCAGCAACGAGAGCCCCACGGTCGAAGTGCTCGGCGCCACCGCCGAGCGCACCGACGGCGCCCTCGACCTCCTCGCGTCGCGCGCGTCGTCCTGGGCCGTCGCCCGCGAGGCGACCCGCGTCCTCAACATCAACCAAGCGTTGAGCCTCGAGGAACAGGCGAACGCCGAAGCTTCGGCACGCGCGGCAGAAGATGCCCGCCTCGCGGCCGAAGCGGCCAAGCTCGGCGAGGCGGCCAAGAAGGCCGAAGCGGCCCGCCAAGCCGAGGCGGCGCGCAAGGCAGCCGCAGCCGCTGCGGCGAAAAAGGCCACCACCACGACGGCCAAGCCGATACCGAAGACCACCACCACTGCGCGCAAGGCCACGTCGGGTGAGCCGACCGCTGCGCAGTGGCACACGTTGCGCCAATGCGAGTCGTCGAACAACTACCAATCGGTGTCGGCCGGCGGTCGGTTCCGCGGTGCGTACCAGTTCGCGCCGAGCACCTGGGACTGGGTGGCTGCGCAGGTCGCACCCCAGCTCGTCGGGGTCGACCCGGCCGAAGCCTCGCCGGGTGACCAGGACAACATGGCGTTGAACCTGTATCGCATGCGTGGTGCCGGCCAGTGGCCCGTGTGCGGCAACGCGCTCCTGTGACCCATTCACGCAGCACGATCGCTGCCCTGCTCGCCCGCATCGAGCGTCGACCACGCCAAAGCCTCGGCCAGAACTTCGTGGCCGACGCGAACACGGTGCGTCGCATCGTGCGGCTCGCGGGCGTGGGGCCCGGCGATGCGGTCATCGAGATCGGCGCGGGGCTCGGCTCGCTCACCCTTGCGCTCGCCGAGGTGACCACCCACGTGATTGCGGTCGAGATCGATGGCGATCTCGTGCCGCTGTTGCGCGAGCAGGTCGAACCACGTGGGGTGTCGGTGGTGCAGGCCGACGCGATGGTTCTCGACTGGAACCAGGCGCTCGACGGATGGGGCATCGAGCGGGCTTCGCTCGTGGCGAACCTGCCGTACAACATCTCGACGCCGTTGATCTGTGACCTGCTCGATGCGGTGCCGCGCATCGAGCGGATGCTCGTCATGGTGCAGCGCGAGGTGGCGGAGCGACTCGTGGCCCGGGCGGGCACGGCGGCCTACGGCATCCCGTCGGTCAAGGTGGCCTACTGGGCCGAGTCCAAGATCGTCGGTCACGTACCGGCGTCGGTGTTCGTCCCCCAACCGAAGGTCGAATCGAGTCTCGTGCAGATCGTCCGACGTCCGGAACCGGCGGTCGACGCCGACCCCGAGTTGCTCTTCGCGCTCGTGCGCGCCGGCTTCGGCCAGCGCCGCAAGATGCTTCGGCGCTCGCTGCTCAGCTTGGTCTCGGCCGACCAGTTCGTCACCGCAGGCGTCGCGGCCGACGCACGTGCCGAGGAGCTGTCCGTGCAAGAGTGGGGTGCGCTTGCACGTGCGGTAGGGGACTCGCGCGTGCCGTAGGGGCCTCGAGCGAGCCCTGGATGACGCAACAGGGGAGGGCCCACCACGTGAGCGTGCTCGACGGCAAGGTCATGATCGAGGTGCGGGTCAACGAGTACACGATGCGCGATCACAACCCGAACGTGCCGTGGTCGCCCGCGGAGATCGCCGCAGACGCCGCAGCGTGTCGCGACGCGGGCGCCTCGGTCGTGCACTTCCACGCCCGCGACGAACGCACGGGTGCGATGTCGGGCGATGTCGCCGTCTACGCCGACACGATCCGTGCCATGCGCCAGGCGTCCGATGTCCTGATCAACCCCACGCTTGGGGCTTCGACCATCGCCGACCCGCACGAGCGCGTGGCCCACATCCCGCTGCTGGGTGCAGACGCTGCGACCCGACCGGACTTTGCGCCCGTCGACCTCGGTAGCTTCAACATCGACCCGTACGACCCGGCCACGCGCACGTTCCGGAACGAGACGCTGTCCTACGTCACGAACGTCGCAGGCCTGCGCCACGAGATCGATGCGATCCACGACAGCGGTGTGCTGGTCCAGTCGGTGCTCTGGAACGTCGGCTCGGCCCGTCTGCTGGGCGCCTTCGTCGACATGGGCGTGCTACGAGCGCCGGTGTATGCGCACATCGCGTTGGCGAACAGCTTCCTCGCCGCGCATCCACCGACCGTGCGTGGGTTGCTCGCCCTCGTCGAGTTCCTGCCCCGGCATCCCGATCTGCACTGGACCTACAGCGCAGTCGGGGCGAACGCACTCGCACTCGTGCACGCCGCGGTCGATTCCGGAGGGCACGTCAGCATCGGACTCGGCGACTACCATTACAACGAGCTCGGTCGACCGACCAACGCCGACCTCGTCACCGAGGTGGTTCGCATGGTGCGCGCCGTCGGCCGCGAGCCGGCGACGCCCGCCGAGGTGCGTCAGGCATTCGGCATCGGCGCGTAGCCTCGACGCGTGATTCCGCAACGTCTGATCGAGGTCGATGCGCCGGCGAAGCTCACCGTGTCGTTGCGCGTCACCGGCGTGCGCGACGACGGCTATCACCTCATCGACGCCGAGATGGTCACGCTCGACTTCGCCGACGTG
>JBKJKR010000541.1:0-3350 GCA_046597135.1 Acidimicrobiales bacterium
CAACAGCTCCTGGTTCGCGTCGACGCGATAGACGTGGCGCGCTGCGACGGAGCGTGCGGTGAGGATGTTGTCCGTGTAGCCGACGAGTGCGATGCCCAGCGCGATCGGTAGCAGGCGTCCGATGTCGCCACCCGAGATGTCGGGCAGCCCGGGGACGGGCAGGCCGCCCGGAATCGTGCCGACCACCGCGATGCTGTGGTCCTTCGACGAGAAGGCGGCGACCACGAGCGAGGCAGTGGTGATGCCGATGAGCGCGCCCGGGACGCGTGGGGCGAGGAGGCGGAGCCCGATGATGAGCGCGAGGGTGCCCAGGCCGACCATGAGCGTCGGGCCTCGCACGTCGTGGAGGTGATCCAGCAGCTCGCGGAATCGACCGAAGAACGAGTCGCTCCCGATCGCCACGCCGGTGAACGCGGCGATCTGACTGCTGAGCAAGGTGAGCCCGACGCCGGTGATGTAGCCGACGAGGACGGGCTTCGACAGCACCGACGCCAAGAAGCCGAGCCGCGCACATGCGGCCACGATGCAGATCGCGGCAACGCCGAGCGCGAGGGCAGCCATCAACGCGACGTAGCGGTCGGGGTCGCCCGCCGCGATCGACGACACACCGGTTGCGGCGAGGATGGCGGTGCCGGGTTCGGGGCCCACGCCCAGGTGGCGGCTGCTCCCGACGAGCGCGTACACGACCAGCGCGCCGATGACCGCGTAGAACCCGTATTGCGGCGCGAGGCCGGCCAGCTCCGCGTAGGCCATCGATTGCGGGATGAGCATCGCCCCCACGGTCAGGCCGGCGATCAGGTCGGGCCGCCACCAGCCGCGCTGGTACTGCCGCAGCAGCGCGAGCCCCGGCAAGAGCGAAGCCCCCCACGAACGGCGATTGCTCAGCCGATCACCCCGCCGGTGCGGAGGGCGGCGATGCGTTCGGCGCTCAGGCCGAGCTCGCCGAGCACGACGTCGGTGTGCTGGCCAGGTGTCGGTGCCTTCGCCGGGTTCGCCGGGTCTTCGCCGACGAACTTGATGGGCAGCGGCATGAGGTCGGTGCCGTGCTCGGCCGCGGGGAGCCACGGGAACCGGTCGGTGAACTGTGGATCGTGCGCGATGGTGTGGGCGTCGTGCACTGGAGCGATCGCGGTGTTGACCTCGACGCCGAACCGGATCCACTCTTGGGTACTGCGGGTGCGGAAGATGTCGCGCAGCTCGGCGCGCAGCGCACGGTCGCCGAGCGCGTGATCGGCGTACTTCGCGCCCGGGTTGGACTCGAACAGCTCGGGCCGACCGATGCCGCGACAGAAGTTCTCCCAGAACTCCCGCTCGCTCGCCATGAACAGGATGTGCCCGTCGGTGGTCTCGTACACCTGGTAGCGCACGCCTTCGCGCATGCCGCCGACGCCGGGTTCGCGTCGCACGTAGTCATCGGATGCGTTGCCGGTGACCTCGTCCTCGGGACGCTCGTACGCGCGGAAACCTTCGATCTTCAACCAGTTCGCGGCGGCCGCGGCGTCGGTCTGCGCGATGTCGAGTCGTGCGCCGACGCCGGTGAGCTTCGCCCGGAACAACGCGCTCACCACACCGAGTGCGCCCCACACCGGCGCGGTCTTCGTGCCGACCGAGACGTGATCGCCGAGGTACGTGAAGCCGTCGGCGTCGTGCTCGACGGGGGCGACCGCGCCCCAGGTGTCGAACGCGATGCCGTGCGACGGCAGGTCCTTGTAGGGCCCCGTGAGGCCGAAGCCTGAGATCGTGCAGAACACGATGGCCGGGTTGACCTCGCGCATGCGTTCGTAGGTGATGCCACGACGCGCAAGCGCGCCGGGCCGCATGCCTTCGATCACCACGTCGGCGCCGCGCACGAGGTCGAGGTAGATGTCGACCGCTTCGTCCTTGCGCAGATCGAGGCCGAGACTGCGCTTGCCGCGGTTGCAGTGCCAGTGGAGGATCGAGACGCCGTCGATGATGGGCCACGCCATGCGCCGCACGTAGTCGCCCTCACCCGGTGGCTCGACCTTGATGACGTCGGCACCGAGATCGGCGAGCAGCGCAGCGAGCGACGCGGGTTCGAGCAACGAGCTCTCGATCACCCGGACGCCTTCGAGGGGTTTCGCGGTCATGGGCGGAACCTACTCGGCCGCTCTCGGCCCGCACACCAGGGGCTACTGTCGCGGCCGGGGCAGGTGGCGGCACCGCGTGCGGTGGCCGACCAGGATCAACGGGGGCAGCAGATGGCCGACGAGACGACGATCTATCCGCGCGAAGAGGTCGAAGCTGCGTGGCGCGAGTTCCAACGACTCGGTGCCGAAGAGGAGAACTGGGCCGCCTGGGCCGACCTGTTCACCGACGACGCGCTCTACGAGGAGCACAACCTCGGTACGTTCAACGGCCGCGCACAGATCAAGGACTGGATCGTGTCGGTCATGGCCGACTACGCCGCGATGACGGTGTGGATCGAGTGGTCGATCATCGACGGCAACCGCATCGGCTTCTACGTGTGGAACAACCTGCCCGACCCGACGGGCACGGGCAAGCGCTTCGGGTTCCCCAACACGACCTTCCTCGAGTACGCGGGCAACGGCAAGTTCCGATGGGAGGCCGACTACTACAACCCCCACGATGCCGAGACGGTGTTCCGGGCATGGCTCGACGCGGGTGGCCGTCGCTCGACGCCGAAGGACCACACGTTGCGCGGCATCGAGGACTGGGCGCCTGCACCACCGGAGCCAGCGTTCGCGCGCGAGGAGATCGAGGCCGAGTTCCAGAAGTACCGCGAGCGGGCCGCGCTGGCCGTGGCCACCGGCGACTGGGACCAGTGGGCCGCGCAGTTCACCGACGGCGCGCACTACCGCGAGCACCACTACGGCTACTTCCGTTCGAAGGCCGAGATCAACAAGTGGATCAACGACGTGATGCAGCCGTTCCCCACGATGGAGTTCCCGCCGTCGTTCGCCCTGATCGACGGCAACCGACTGAGCGCGCTGATCCCCAACATCCTGCCGGCGCCCGAAGGCGACGACGGGTACTACGGCTTCGACGTGAACACGATCCTGCACTACGCGGGCAACGGCCGGTGGAGCTATGAAGAAGACGTCTACTCACCAGCCGAGGCACAGGCCGCCGTCACCCGGTGGATCAAGGCCGGCGGCGTGATCCCAGGGATGGCCTGATGTCCACCAACGTGGCGCCGCTCGAATCGTTGCCGGTCGAGTTCCTCTACCGGGTGCACCTCGACACTGCTGCGCCGATCGTGGTGCCGGGCGGCCCGCTCGGCACGCGCATCCTCGCGCCGGTCTCCCGCGGAACGTTCGAGGGGCCGAAGATGCGCGGCACGGTGGTCGGCCCGGCGGGCGACTGGGTCA
>JBKJKR010000235.1:0-5991 GCA_046597135.1 Acidimicrobiales bacterium
GATCAAGGCATCCGCCTCGGCCCCGAGGTGTTCAACCCGAACCCGGGCGGCGCCCCGCCCCGCCCCGGCTTCTCGGGCCGGTGACGCACATGGGCGCCAGCGGTTCCAAGGTTCGAAGCGGCGGCTCACGCCGTCGGCGGCTCAGCGTCGCGTCGTTGCTCGCAGGTACGGCGATCTGGTTCGGCGTGGTCCCCGCGCTGGCACAGGCGGGCGCGACTGCCGACGAGCGCGTCGTCGCGGTCGACATGTCCGACGCCAAGGCGCAGGCCGTGCTCGTGCGCGCCGCGACTGCACCGACCGCGGCCACCGTCACGGTGAACGACAAGGCCGCCGAGGTCAAGGGCATCAAGCCTGCGAACACCACGTATGAGACCGACAACGTGCTCGTCGTCGACAGCTCGTCGACCAGCGCGACCCGACTCCCGCAGATCAAGGCGGCTGCGCTCAGCTTCGTGGCCGGGATGAAGCCCGGGGAGCACCTGGCGCTCGTGAGCGCCAGCGGCGTCCCCCAGCGCGACGTGCCGCTGACCACCGACCAGGCGGTGCTGACCGCGGCGATCAACAAGCTCATCGCGAGCGGCGGCGCTCCGCTGTTCGATGCGGTCACCACCGGCGTGCAGTTGCTCGACGAGCAGGGGACCGCGCCGTTGCGTTCGGTCACCGTGATCTCCGCGAGCCCCGATGGTGGCGTGAAGACGGCCGGCACGGTCGCCCGGGCCGAAGCGCTCGACAAGCACGTGTCGGTGAACATCGTGTCGTTGCTGAGCGATGATTTCGCCGCACCGTTGGCCGGCGCGTATCAGCAGATCGCCAACGACACCGGCGGCCTGTTCGCCACCACCAACGACGCAGCCCAACTGACCGCGGTGACCAACTCCATGGCCGATCTGCAGCGTGGCCTGTATGCGGTCACCTTCGAGACCGACGAGTTCGCCGCGGGTGGCAACGTCGTCCTCGACCTGGGACGCGGCCCGATCACCGTCGGCTTCGTGCCGAACACCGTCACGGTGGGGTCGTCACTGTTGAACACCGTCAAGAGCGGTTCGAGCGGCATCGCGTTCCTGCGCGGCGGTCAGGGTCTGGCGATCACGCTGATCCTCGGAACTGCTGCTGCTGCGCTCGGTGCGTTCGCCATCGGCAGCCTGTTCGTGAAGCAGGAGGACCGCCTGCAGTCGGTGTTGCAGCCCTACACCGAGGTCGATCCCGCCGCACTCGAAGGCAACGCCCTTGCGAAGAGCGCACTGTTCCAACGCGCGGTCGAGCTCACCAGCAACATCGCCGAACGCCAGGGCATGCTCGTCAAGGCCGAGAAGCTGCTCGAGCAGGCGAACCTGCCGCTGCGGGCCGCAGAGGCGCTCACGTTCTACGTCGGCATCGTGCTGGCCTCGACGGTCCTCGGCTTCTTGTTCCGTTCGTTGATCGGTGCGCTCGTGCTCGGGGTCATCGGTGCGCTCGCGCCGCCTGCCGTGCTGAACTTCCTCGCGAAGCGCCGGCGCAAGCGGTTCATGATGCAGCTGCCCGACACGCTCACGTTGCTCGCCGGCACGCTGAAGGCGGGCTACTCGTTCATGCAGGGCGTCGAAGCGGTGTCGCACGAGGTCCAGGAGCCGATGGGCGCCGAACTGCGACGCATCGTCACCGAGGCCCAGCTCGGCCGACCGCTCGAAGAGGCAATGGACGCCTCGGCCGAACGCATGGGCAGCGCCGACTTCCAGTGGGCCGTCATGGCCGTGCGCATCCAGCGCGAGGTCGGTGGCAACCTGGCCGAGCTGCTCATGACCGTCGCGGAGACCATGACCGCTCGCCAGCGGCTGCGCGGCGAGGTCGCCGCACTCACCGCTGAAGGAAAGATCTCGGCCATCGTGCTCGGGATCCTGCCGGTCGGCCTCGGCGCCGTGTTGTTCGTGATCAACCCCGAGTACATGCGCGTGCTGTTCGAGGACACGCTCGGTCAGATCATGTTCGCCGTTGCCTGCATCTCCGCGCTCGCTGGGTTCGCGTGGATGAAGAAGATCATCAACATCGACATCTGAGGGCTGAGGAATGGATCCAACAATCGCCATCGTGGGTGTCGGCGCCGGCATCGGAGTCGCGGCCTACGCCGTGCTCGCACAGATCGACGAGCGCAAGGCAATCCGCGAGTCGCTGCGCCATCTCGAGGGCTACGAGACGGTGAACGACACGCGCGACCGGGAGCTGCTCGACCCGCTCCGCGATCGTGCCATCACCCCGTTGCTCGGCGCGATGACGCGGCTCGGCCGCAAGTACACGCCGGTCGGCTATGTCGACAACGTCCGCCACAAGTTCACGTTGGCCGGCGAAGGCACCCCCGAATCGATCGACCGGTTCCTCGCGGTGCGTGTCGGCACGGTCGTCGCCATTCCGCTGATCCTGTGGCTCATGCTCGGGCTCAACCCGTTGGGCATGACCGGCAAGAGCCAGTGGGCCGTGACGTTCATGTTGGTGTTCGCACTGGGCGCCGGGCCCGATGCCAGCCTGAACCGCAAGGTGCAGGACCGCCAGAAGGCCGTGCTGCGCCAGCTGCCCGACATCCTCGATCTGCTCACCATCTCGGTCGAGGCCGGCCTCGGCTTCGAACAGGCACTCGACCGCACGATCAGCACCGTGCCCGGGCCGCTCACCGACGAGTTCGCCCGCATGTTGGGCGAGACGCGAGCAGGGGCAAGTCGCTCGGAGGCAATGCGCGCACTCGAGGCGCGCATCGACATCCCCGAGGTCCGGTCGTTCGTGCTCGCGGTGCTGCAGGCCGACACGTTCGGCATCTCGATCGGCCGCGTCATGCGCGCCCAGGCCGACGAGATGCGCATCCGCCGCCGCCAGCTGGCCCAGGAGAAGGCGCAGAAGGCCCCGGTGAAGATGCTCATCCCGATGGTGTTCTGCGTGTTCCCGGCGTTGTTCGTGGTGGTCATCGGACCGGCCATGATCAACATCAAGAACAACTTCTGAGCTCGTCCGATGACGCTCACGCGGGCGGTCGGGACGCGCGGCGCCGCGGCTGATCCAGGCGACCGCTTCGACGCGACCCATGAAGCGGGCGCGAACGGTGCCGATGGCCGCCGTGGTTCGCTGGGCACGGTCTGCGTACTCGTGCTCGTACTGGTCGGTGGGTTGATCGGCGCGTCCGAACTGCACGACAACAGCTTCCTCACCCATCTCGTCACCGGACACTGGCTGGCGCAGGGCAACTACACGCGTCTGTGGATGGGCGCCTCCGATCCGTACCTGTGGACTTCCAGCGGGCGCACGTGGGTCGTGCAGAGCTGGCTCGCGTCGAGCGCCTACGACGCCGCAGAACGCATCGGTGGGGTAGCGGGCATACGCCTGCTCATCGCGATCACCTGCATGGCGCTCACCGCGTGCCTGTGGCGACTCAGCGCACCCGCACGCACGCTGGTGCCACGCGTCGTCGCGGTCGGCTTCGCGTTGGCCATCGGTAGTTCGTTGTGGAGCGAGCGGCCGCTGATGTTCGGGTTGCTGTTCCTCGCCCTCGCACTGCTGGCGGCCGACGGCGGCATGCGCACGGTGTGGCTCGTGCCCGTCGGGTGGCTGTGGGTGAACACCCACGGCTCGTTCCCCCTTGGCTTCGTCGCGCTCGGTGCACTGGCGCTCGGGGCGCGTCTCGACGGCCACGACGCACGACGCGAGCTGTGCGCGGCACGCGACCTCGCGGCGGGATGCGTGCTCGGTGGCATCGTCAGCCCGGTGGGCCCCGTGCTGCTCACGTTCCCGGTGACGCTGCTGGGGCGCCACGACGCGCTGACGCACATCCAGGAGTGGAAGGCGACCGACTTCTCACACACCTGGGCGCGTTGCTTCTTGTTGCTCGTCGGGCTCTGCCTCGTCTCGCTCGTGCACCGGTGGAGCTTTCGCAGCGCCATACCGCTCGCCGTCTTCTCGGTGGCTGCGGTGCTCGCGGCGCGCAACGTTGCGGTGGCCACCGTGGTCCTCGTGCCGATCTTCGCGCGCGGCTTTGCCGATCTCGGTTCGATCACCGACACGTGGTCGCGCGTCACCCGCTCGGCAGCCGTCGCGCTCGCGGTGTCGATGCCGGTGCTGGTGATTTCCACCGCGGCATCGGGTGACTTCCGCTTCGACGCCTATCCCGTGTCGAGCGTCGACTGGCTCGAGGAGCGAGGTCTCCTCGACGGATCGGTCCGTGTGGCGGGGCAGGACTTCACCGGCAACTACATCGAATGGCGCTACGACGGGAACGTGCCGGTCTTCATCGACGATCGCTACGACATGCACGCCCGCTCGCTCATCGTCGACTACGTGAAGCTCGGCGACGGCGCGGCCGGGTGGGACGAGGTGCTCGACCGCCTCGGCGTCGACGTGGTGCTGTGGCGCGCCGACGAGCTGCTCACGCCGTTGCTGGCGAGCTCGAACACGTGGCGTCTCGCGTTCGATTCCGCGACGCATGCCGGCCCCGGTCGGGTCGAGGTCGTCAGCTACGTCGTGTACTGCCGCTCGACGGTTGCGCGCTGCTTCACCGCCGTTCCCGGTTCGTGAGCGTGCGAGAGGGCCGGATTGCCCAGATAGCGGCACGGTTTCCCTTATGAACCATTGACATGGGACCGATGGACCACAGGGTTTCGCGCCAAGGTCGTTGCCCCTCCACCTGATCTGGCAGAGGTTTGATCATGACTATCCGGTTGATGCTCGCCGACGACCATCGCATGCTGCGCGAAGGCCTCGGGAGGTCCATGCGAGAGCAGGGGTTCGACGTGGTCGGCGAGGCGAGTGATGGAGCCGAAGCGGTGCTGATGGCCCAGCGGCTGCGGCCGGACGTGATCCTGATGGACGTGACGATGCCCGAGATGGACGGCGTCGAAGCCTGCCGTCAGGTGCGCATCGATCTTCCGGGCACACAGGTCGTGATGCTGACGATGCACGCCGACCAAGAGGTGCTGGCGTCGGCCATTCGTGCCGGCGCGAGTGGCTACCTCGTGAAGGACTGCTCGACCGAGGAGATCGCCTCTGCGGTGCGCATGGCCGCGAGCGGCGAGACCGCTCTGTCGCCGCAGCTCGCCGCGTCGATGCTGAACGAGGTGCGCAAGTGGGACAAGGCCGCGGCGGCCGAGGAAGAGCGCGTCGTCACCAAGCGTGAAGAAGAAGTGCTGCAGCTGATCGCCGATGGCTGCTCGACCCCAGAGGTCGCAGCGAAGCTGTACATCAGCCAGAAGACGGTCAAGAACCATCTGGCCTCGATCTACCAGAAGCTCGACGCTCGTGACCGCACCCAAGCCGTGCTGCAAGCGGTGCGCATGGGCATCGTCCACCTCGACTGAGCACGCCGCTCCCGACGATTTCGGGCTCCGTCGGCAGCAACGATCCGATCGACCTATTTGGTTCCGGTGATCGCATGCCGAAACAAAGAACAGTTCGGCGGCCACGGTGGCCACCGGGAACACTATGGGAGTCCAACCATCATGATCACCCCGTACCGCTTCTTCACCGCCTGGGTCACCGCTCACATCAAGGATGACCGTGGTGCGTCGCTCGTGGAGTACGCGCTGCTCGTCGCCCTCATCGCCGTGGTGTGCATCGCCGCCGTGACGACCCTCGGCAAGAACGCCTCCAGCAAGTTCACCGCGGTCGGCAACTCGATCGGCTCCTGATCACGACCGAGTTCTGAAGTCGCTTCGAACGGGCGGGCCTCCGGGCCCGCCCGTTCCCCGTTTTGTCTCGGAGCGACCGTTCGTCGACCGTGCGGTGGGCCGGCGCATTCGGCCGCGATCGTCGAGATGAAAGGTCGGGAGCCGAAAATGATTCCTACGACCTATGTCCCTCGAGCGGTCAGATGTCGATCCATTCGTCAGCAAACGCCGGCCACCATCGAGGTGGCCGGCATCGACATAATGGGAGTCCAACCTTCATGATCACCCCGATTCGTTTCTTCACCGCTTGGGTCGCCGCTCACGTCAAGGACGACCGTGGTGCGTCGCTCGTGGAGTACGCGCTGCTCGTCGC
>JBKJKR010000500.1:0-5014 GCA_046597135.1 Acidimicrobiales bacterium
GCGGCGACCAGTGCGAGGGCGAGGTTCGAGCCGACGTTGCCGAAGCCCTGGATCACGACCCGCAGCTCGGCCAGTTCGAGCGAGGCGCCCGTGGCATAGGCGTCGAGGATCGCGAACAGCCCGTGCCCGGTGGCGGCCTCTCGGCCGGCGGCCCCGCCGAGCTCGACGGGTTTCCCGGTGACGATGCCCGGGCTGTAACCGTAGGCGCGGCTGTACTCGTCCATGAGCCACGCCATGACCTGCGCGTTGGTGTTGACGTCGGGCGCAGGGATGTCCTGGTAGACCCCGAGGACGTGATGGATGGCCGACGTGAAGCGACGCGTGGTGCGTTCGAGCTCCGCGGCGGACATGCCGGTCGGGTCGATCTCGATGCCACCCTTCGCGCCACCGAACGGCACGTCGACGATCGCGGTCTTCCAGGTCATGAGCGAGGCGAGGGCGCGCACCTCGTCGAGGTCTGCGGCCGGGTGGTAGCGGATGCCGCCTTTGTACGGACCACGTGCGTTGTTGTGCTGCACCCGGTAGCCGCGGGTGACGAGCAACGAGTCGTCGTCGAGACGGATCGGTACCTGGACCGCGAGCTCGCGATCGGGGGTGGTGAGCACGTCGACGAGCTCAGGGTCGAGGTCGATGAGTTCCGCGCCGTTGCGGAAGAAGACGGTCACGGCTTCGTGGGGGCTCAGCTCGGGCACGGGCCGATGGTACCGACGATGGGTCGGCGCGCCGCGCCACCTGCGGCCACGGGCACCTCCCTGGTGATCGCACCGCGGCTCGGATCGGTGGCGCTACCGTGCCACGAATGGACCCCACGCTGCGCATGATGACGGTTCACGCCCATCCCGATGACGAGTCGTCGAAGGGGGCCAGCACCGTCGCCCGCTACCGCGCCGAAGGGGTCGACACCGCCCTCGTGTGCTGCACCGGTGGCGAGGCCGGCGACGTGCTGAACCCCGCGGTCGACACCGCCGAGGTGCGAGCGAACCTGGCCGAGGTCCGTCGGGCCGAGCTCGAACGGGCCGTGGCCATCATCGGTTACAACCACCTGTTCTGGCTGGGTTATCGCGATTCCGGCATGGCGGGCAGCGACCACAACGCACACGAGGAGTCCTTCGCCCAGGCGCCGCTCGACGAGGCCATCGGCCGCCTCGTGCGCCTCATCCGGCGTCAGCGACCCCACGTCATCGTGACCTACAGCGACGATCAGCAGGGCTACCAGCATCCCGACCACCTGCGGGTGAACGAGATCAGCCTGCCCGCCTTCACGCTGGCGGGCGACGCCTCGGCCTACCCCGAGATGGGTGCGCCTTGGCAGCCGCTGAAGCTCTATTACACCGTGTGGTCGCGCGACCGCATCCTGGCGCTGCACGGCAAGTACGTCGAGCTGGGCATCGACTCGCCCTACGACGACCGTTGGTTCACGCGGCCGGCCGACGACACGTTGATCACCACCCGCGTCGAGATCAGCGACTACTACGAGGCGCGCGTCAACGCCCTCATGGCGCACAAGACCCAGGTCGACCCCACCTCCAAGTTCTGGTTCGGCCTGCCGGCCGACGTGGCGCGCCACGTGCACCCATGGGACGACTACGTGCTCGCCCGCTCACTCGTCGACACCACGGTGCCCGAGGACGACCTCTTCGCCGGCGTGCGCGAACACCTCGGCGTCACGTCGGTGGGGCGGACGGGGTCGGGCCGATGAAGCTGCTCTCCGACGAGTGGCTCGGGTTCGTTCGAGAGCAGGCGGCCACGTTGCCGCCCCACGAGGGGGCCACCCTCGTCATGCAGCACGTCGTGTCGGGTAGCCCGGCCGGCAAGGTGCAGTGCCGGGTCGAGGTGCGCGACGGACAGCTGGTCGAGCTGGCGATCGGCAAGCGCGCCGACGCCGCGTGCACGGTCACCTGGACCTACGAGGACGCGTTGGCCGCGTTGCGCGGCGACGATCTCGACGTCGCGTTCATGCGCGGTCGGCTCAAGCTCGACGGTGACTACCGGGCGTTCTTGTACGACCTGCGGCCGGTGCTCGCGAGCACCGAGGGCCAGGCGTTCGTGGCCGCGGTCCGCGCCGCGACCGACGACTGACCGGACGCCAACCGCTCGCCGGGTGCTGCTCGCCGCGCCGCGGTCAGCGGACCGTGTCGAGCGCGCGGGGATGGGCGTCGCGCAGCTGGCGATACCCGATGCGGGTCACCCCGAGGCGCTGGACCAGCTCGTCGGCACCGTTCGTGGACAGCAACGCCTCGAACATGGCCGTGCGGGGCTGCCACGTGTCGTCGATGGCGCGGAGCTCGTCGGTGGCGATCGCCGGAGCGACGATCAGCTCGGTGACGCCGGGCTCGCACGTGGTGATCGCCGCGACCAGCTCGTCGCGGCCGCCCGACACCGTGATGATGCGGTCGGGCATGGCGATCCCCTCCGCGAGGGCCAGCGCGCGCAGCGGGAAGCCGGCGGCTCGTTCGGCGTCGGGTCCGCTGAGCCGAATGGGCAGTGCGAACTCGCAGGCCAGATCGAGGTACACGTCGAAGAACTCGGGTCGGAACACGAGTGCATCGAGATGCGACGTGAGGTGCGTGACGCCGAACCCCCAGACGATGGCCCGCTCGATCTGGGCCCGGCACTCGCGACGGACCTCGTCGAGGTCGGCGTGGTCCCACAGGTCGGTGAGCGTGCGCGGGAAGCCGCCGTCGCCGTCGAGGAGCGACGGGGCGTGGGTGAGTGGGCCCCAGCGCAGCACCTCGTGCTCGGCGTTGAGGGTGAGCTGCACGCCGATGTCCTCGCCGCGGTAGCCGAACATGGCGTGGCGGGCCCAGGGCGCGGGCATCATGAGCGAGCTCGTGGTGACGATGCCCTCGCGCATGGACCGGTAGATGCCGGTGTTCGCCGCGTGACAGGTGCCCAGCTGATCGGCGGACACGATGACCAGCCGATCGTGGGCCTGGTACCCGAGTCGTTCGGTGAGCGTCGTCACCGGCTCACCATACCGTGGACGCCTTGGCGCGAGACCGGGCCGGCGTCGCACCCCCGACGGTCGGGTCGGTCGGCGGCTCGGGGCGGTCAGCCGGCCCGTGTGGTGGACGGTGCAGCCGCAAGACCGGGCTCACCGCACACGCCCCAGAGGCCGGCCCCCTGCTGGCGCGCCGTGGCCTGGGCGTCGCGGAACGCGGCGGCGTAGGTGACGTTCGGTTCGATGAGCAGCACCGATCCGTAGCCGTCGCGCACCAGGGCGACGTTCACGAAGAGCCCGTCGGAGGCCCGGTAGAGATAGGCCAGCAGCCGGCCGTAGCGGTCGCGGGCTTCAGTGTCGCGCTCGAGGCGGACGGCGGTGCCCTGGGGCAGCAACGAGGCGGTTCGGGCACTGGCCTCGGGCCCGAAGCACTGGATGGGCTTGCGCTCGTCGACGGTCTCGGGGGTGTCGACCCCGATGAGCCGCACGGATTCGGTGACCCCTTCGACCTCGACCTCGACCGTGTCGCCGTCGACCACGCGGCTGATGACGGCGTTGGCGGCTACGAGTTGGGGCCGGGGCTCGAGCCGGGGTGACTCGCCCCCACGGGGCTGTCCGAAGGCGAACCATGCGGTAGCGGCAACGACGAGGCAGATGCCGAGCAGGACGAGCGGGCGGGACATGGGCAGGGCGCGGACCGTAGCAGCCGGGCCCGTGGCGAGGGAGGGCTCAGGCCGCGGCGGCGTGGGTGGTGGTGGGAGTGTGAGCGGTGACGGCGAGGGACTCGTCGGCGGCGGTGGCCCGGGCCTGCGCCGCGGCCAACGCCTGGCGGGCCTGGGAAAGACCCTGCCGACCGATGGCCCGAGTGGTGTCGTCGATCAGCCAAGGAGCAGTGGCCTTGGGGAGGAGGGTGAGCTGCGTGGTCATAGAACAAGTATCCCCTGGGGGTGTGACAGTGAAACGTGGGCGACCTCGCCCGGGCCGCGCGACCTGCCAAGCTCGGGGTGTGCTCTGTCGGGTTTCCTGCTCCTCGGTGTCGGCGCGATCGGTGCTCGCGCTGCTAGCGCTCGTCATCGGTGTCCTCGCCACCGCCATCGGCGGCGACCGTTCGGCGTCGGCCGCCCCGCTCGTGGGTCCGAGCATCGATCACCCCGATGCCGACCTGATCCGGGCCGCCGACGGACGGTTCTACAGCTACAGCACGAACACCGAACGGGCCGGTCGACGGTTGCACGTGCCGGTGTGGTCGTCGCCCGACCTGGCCACCTGGACCGAGCGGGGCGACGCGCTGCCGGTGCTCGGCGCATGGGCTTCCCCCACGAGCGAGAACTGGGCACCGTCGGTCGCGCAGCTGGGCGGCCGGTACGTGCTGTACTACACGGCAGGCCGCTCGACCGATGGTCAGTTCTGTGTCGGTCGGGCCACGTCGAACACGGCCGTGGGGCCGTTCACCGACTCGCGCGCCGCGGCACTCGTGTGTCCGCACGACGGCGCCAACGGGATCATCGATCCGTCGGTCTTCGTCGACGCGAGCGGCGCGGTGTGGCTGCACTACAAGACCGCAGGCGTGCGCGAGGTGCAGCTGTGGGCGCAGCCGCTCGGTGCAGACGGCCTCGAGACCGCCGGTCCGCGCGTCCACCTGTTCACGGCGACCGAGTCGTGGGAGAACGGCGGTGTCGAGAACCCCGAGATGATCCTCGACGCCGGGATCTACTGGCTCTTCTATTCGGCGAACTGGTGGACGGACGCGCGCTACAGGACCGGACTCGCCCGTTGTGCCGGACCGGCCGGTCCGTGCACCAAGACCGGACCGTTCCGCGAAACCGATGCGACCGTCACGGGTCCGGGCGGACCGTCGCTGGTGCGCGATGCATCTGGCGCGGCATGGATGGCCGTGCACGGGTGGCGCGGCTCGATCCGCGTGCAATACGTCGATGCACTGGCGTTCACGCGCTTCGGGCCGCTGCTCGATCCTGCTCGCTCGTCGCCCTTGCTGCGGCCACCGTTCGGATCGCTCGATTCCGTGGCGGGCGTTCCCGGCGGCGTGCGGGCCACCGGATGGGGCGTGGATCC
>JBKJKR010000598.1:0-6441 GCA_046597135.1 Acidimicrobiales bacterium
CTGCGGCCGACCTCTCGGCGTACACCGTCGCGCGGTACGTCGGCGTCGCCGACATCCGTGCGTCGGCCTACGGCAACATCGTCGCCTACTCCCCCGAGCGTCGCGCCGCGAACGTGCTCGACGGCGACCTGCGGACCTCATGGGAGGTCGGCGGGTTCAGCGACGTGCTGGGCGAACGCGTGCGCGTCACCCTCGACGCGCCCGTGACCACCGACCACGTGGTGCTCGCGCAGTCGAACGGGAACCGCTACATCACCACGCTCGGCGTACGCCTCGATGGTGGACCGCTACGGCGTGTCGACACCGACGACTCGTCGCTCACCGATGCCGGCCAGCGCATCGAGCTCGGCGGCGTCAAGACCTTCGCCACCATCGAGCTGTCGATCGTGGCGTCGAACGTGTCGGGGCTGCAGAATTACCTCGGGTGGAGCACCGCCGGGATCCGCGAGCTCACGATCCCCGGTGTGCGCATGGAAGAGCAGATCGCCACCCCGCGCGATCTGCTCGACGCGATCGGGCCCGCATCGGCCGCGAACCCGCTGACGTTCGTGCTCACCCGCCAACGCGCCGCAGCCGACGAGCCCTTCCGGGCCGATCCGGAGCCCACGCTCGTACGCAACATCGAGCTGGTCACCGATCGATCGTTCGCGTTCACCGGCCAGGCGCGCATCGAGGCGCGAGCCGACGGCGCGGTCATCGATCGTGTCGTCGGTCGCCGCGGTGTCGATGCGGGCTACGCCGTGGTGAGCGGCACCGACTTCTTGGCCGGCGCACCTGAACACCGTCCGTCGAGCGCACTCGACGGCGACGCCGCGACGTACTGGTCACCGAACCTGGGCGACCAGAACGGGCGCACCTTCCGCGTGGCGCTACCCCAGCCGACGGTCGTCGATCACCTCGACCTGGCGCTCGTGGCCGATGGCTGGCACAGCGTGCCCACCCAGCTCACCCTCGAGCTCGACGGCGGAGGCACGGTGGTGGTCGAGTTGCCACCCGTGGTCGACGGCACGGAGCGCAACCACGTGGTGCAACTGCGCGTGTCCGTCACGCCCACCACCACGTCAGGGTTTCGAGTCGTCGTCTCGCGGGTGCGTGACCTCACGAGCATCGAGTACTTCAGCGGCGAGCCGAGCCCCTTGCCCGTGGGCATCGCCGAGCTGGGCATCGCCGGGGTGCGTGTGGGGCCCATGAGCGATGCCATCGACGCAGCGTGCCGCACCGATCTCGTCGTCGTCGACGGGAAGTCCATCTCGGTGCGGCTGCGGGGCACGGTGGCAGCCGCTCTGGCGGGCGAGCCGTTGTCGGTCGAACCGTGTGGGTCATCCGGTGAGTCGTTGACCACCGGCGAGCACGTGGTGCGCACCGCGAACGGCATCGACCTCGGTCTCGCGGTCGATCGCCTGGTGCTCTCGAGCGCGGCGCAACAGCCGGCACCGACGGTTGGCACCACCACACCGTCGGTCACCATCGCTGAGCAGCGCCGCAACGCCTACGACGCCGATGTCCGCGGGGCCACCGCACCGTTCTGGTTCGTCTTGCACGAGAGCCTGAGCGACGGTTGGAAGGCCACGGTCGACGGCCGCAGCCTCGGTGCGCCCACCATGGTCGACGGGTACGCCAACGGCTGGCTCGTCGACCCGTCGGCGTTCGGCCCCGACTTCCGGGTGTCGCTCCGGTGGACCCCGCAGCAGATCGTGTGGATCGCCATCGCGGTGTCTGCCGCGACGCTCGTAGCGTTGGTGGGCGCCGCTCTGTGGTTGTGGTGGCGCGATCGGCGCATTGGTGCCGATTGGCTCGCATCACCGTCGGGCCTCGACTCCGAAACGATGGCGCCGACGATCGATGTGGTCGGTGCCACCCGCAGCACGCCGGTCGGGCGATCGCTCGTCGCCGCCGCCGGGTGGGGCGTGTTCGCGTTCGTCTTCGGGGGCGTCGCCGTGGGCATCGCCGTCGGGGCGTTCGTCGCATCGTCACGGCTGGTGCCACGCGCTCGCCTGGTGCTGCGGGTCGTCCCGTGGGCCTCGTACGGGTTCATCGCTGCGTGGTACGTGCTCAAGCAGTACCGCAACGCCTATCCCCTGGGCGTCGAATGGCCCGACGCGTTCCACACGATGCACGGCGTGGCGCTGGTGGCCATGTTGACGCTGGTGGCCGACACCGTGCTCGATCGTCAGGCGTCGCGGCCCGCTGTGGGTTCGTCGCCCTCGACGCCGTCCAGGCCGGCGAGGCGCCGCGCGTAGTCGATGGCCGCGCGTGCATCGTAGGCCCGGAAGGTCTGCAGCTTCTCGGCCTCGAGGGATCCTTCGGCGTGGATGGCGAGCACGGCGTGATAACCGCCGAGCGTGCCGGTCGTGAGGTCGCTCGCCATCCACAGCGCCCGCAGGCGGTCGTCGCCGCCGTGGGCTGCGCGGCCGCCGAGGTAGCCGCGCAGCAAGGGGCCGATGTCGGGGTGGTCGAGGTCGGCGCCCGACGGCGCGGTCACCAGGAGGCCGCCCGAGATGTCCTGCACGTGCTGCAACGCGGTGTGATAGCCGTGGGCGAAGTGCGATTTCGCGATGTTCACCGTGAGTGGATCGGGGACGAACAGTCCGGCGTCGACCGACCGACCGCGCGTCGCCGCGACCTCGACGAGTGCCCGGAGCGTCTCGGCGTAGGCGATGAGCCACGTGAGCTTCTCGCGCACATGGCCTGCTCGATCGATGCCGTTCATGTCGGCGAGGAGGAAGGCCGTGCCGACCAGCGCGTCGACGAGCGGCAACTTGTAGCTGATGGCCGTGAACCGGTGGTAGTCCACGAACGCCAACGCCAACGGCCCTGCCAGCTCGTGCTCTCCGGCCAGGTACACGCGCTCGTTCGGCACGAAGACGTCGTCGAAAACGGTGACCGTCTCGATCATGGCGTGCGCCGAGCTGATCGGTGCCTCGTAGGGATTCGGTGCGGCCTCGCCGAAGGGGCTCGCGACCAATGACAGGCCGGCGGTGGCCACGGGCACGCTGAAGCTCACGGCCCAATCGGCGTCGCGCTCGCTCATGGCCCGCGTGGGCAGGACGACGATCTCGTTCACGTACGGCGTGCAGCTCGTGTGGACCTTGGCGCCGCGCACGACGATTCCGTCGGCCGAGCGATCGACGATGCGCACGTACGCGTCGGGGTTCGACTGCCCCGCCGGGCCTTGGCTGCGATCGCCCTTCACGTCGGTCTGGGCCACGGCCATCGCGAGGTCGTTCCCCGCCGCGCGTCGCCACAGCGCGTCGACCTTGCACTGCCGGTCGTGGTCGCCGGCGAACGCCGCGATGCGGGCGAGCGCGAAGATCGCATCGGAGCCGATCTCCTTCACCAACGGCACGACCGTGTGACCCTCGCGGGTCGACGCCTCGATGAGCGCTGCTCGGTCGGCAAGATCCGTTGCGTCGCGTGGGGCGGCGAAGTAGCGGCTGGCCGGTTCGCCGAACACGTCGGCCACGGCGAGGTGCGAGTTGGCCGGGTCGAGCGCGTGGGCGAACTCGGCTGCTGCATGCAGCGCACCCCGCCGGATGACGGGGTGCGTGGTGACGTCGTCGACTCGCTCCCCGCGGAAGTAGACCGTGCGATCGTCGCGCAACGACGCCAGATACTGCTCAGGTGTGCGCAGACCCACCGGTGACTCCAATGTCGTGTCCGTACGGGGTGTCGAACAGGGACCCGAGACCATAACCCGCCTCCTTGTATGATCCGCGACCATGCCTGGACCGCCGGTTGCGCTGTTGCACGGTTTCGCCACCACCTTCGACAGCACGTGGCGCCACAACGGCTGGGTCGACCTGCTGCACGAGGCCGGGCGCGAGGTCGTCGAGATCGACCTGCTCGGCCATGGTCGGGCACCGAAACCGCACGAGCCCGAGGCCTACGCCGAGCTCGAACAGCGTGTCCTCGACGAGCTGCCGTCCGAGCCGGTCGACATCATCGGGTTCTCGATGGGGGCGCGCACCACGCTCATCTGCGCGGCGACCGCGCCCGCGCGGTTCCGCAAGATCGTCGTCGCAGGTGTCGGCGCCAACCTCTTCGCCACGGGCGCCGACCGCGGTTCGCGCATTCGCGACGCCGTGCTCGGAAACGCCGATCCAGAGGACCGCGAGGCCTACTACTTCTCGCAGCTCGCGGCCGCCGACGGCATGGATCCGCTGGCGCTGGCGGCCTGCATCTCGCGCACCGGCGGGCCGAAGTTCTCCGCAGAGTTCCTCGCGCCGGTGACGCACCCGGTGCTCGTGTGCCTGGGCGACCGCGACTTTGCCGGGCCCGCCGATCCGCTCCTCGAGGCGCTGCCCAACGCCACGCTCAAGGTGCTCCGCGGGGTCGACCACTTCGCCACGCCCAAGGACTTCGGCTTCATCGACGCCGCGCTCGGGTTCCTCGAAGCGTTCCCGCGCTGATCTCGGTCGGCGCTACGCCACTGGTGCGTCGGCGACGCAGTGCCACTGGTGCGTCGGCGACGCTGCAGGAGAAATTGCTCAAGGCCGGACGAACCAGTTCCGATCGAAACGTCAAACCACCGCGCATCCCACGGCGTCGGGGTCAGCTCATGGCAGGCAGCATGCAGGATCGGTCGAACAACGAGCGTCCGAAGATCGTCGAGCTGGAACAGCTCGAGCGGAACGCGGGCAAGGACCTCGCGTGGATCGTCGCGGTGTGCGTCGTGCTCATCGCCGCGGTCGTGTCCTTCGACGCGTTCGGGCGTTTCGAGCGAGCCTCGTCGAGCCTCGACGACCGCAACCTCAACGGCCTCGTCGCGCTGCTGATCGTTGCCCCCATCGGCTCGGCGGGGTACGCGATGCGGCGCTACCGCGAGGGCATGCTCGCCCAGCGGACGCTCGCCCGGTTGACGCTCCACGACGGCCTGACGAAGCTGCCCAACCGCCGCTTCCTCGGCGAGAGCTTCACCCAGATGTTGTACGAGCAGCGCCGCGATCTCGGGCACCTTGCGGTGTTGTTCATCGATCTCGATCGGTTCAAGGCGGTCAATGACACCTACGGTCACGAGGTCGGCGACCATCTGATGCGCGCGGTCGCCGATCGGCTGCTCGCCGCCGTGCGCGAGAGCGATGCCGTCGTGCGCTTCGCCGGCGACGAGTTCGTGTTGCTCATCGGCGGTGTGCCCAACGCCGGCGTGGCCGAGCGGCTCGCCTCGCGCATGATCCACATCCTCGAGACACCGTTCGAGCTCGGCCAGGACCGCATCCAGATCTCGGCGTCGATCGGGCTCGCGCTCGACGACGGCACGGCCGCACCCGACGAACTGCTCCGCGACGCGGACGCGGCGATGTATCAGGCGAAGGCGCACGGGCGCGGCACCTACGCGCTCTTCGAACGGTCGATGCGTGATCGCCTCACACCTGCTACCGCCGAGAAGCGCATGCGCCGCGCGATCGAGGGCGGCGAGTTCCACCTCGAGTACCGGCCGATCGTGTCGTTGTGGACACGGCGCATCGTGAGCGTGGAAGCGGTGATCCGTTGGGATGAGCCGAGTCGCGGTCAGGTGCGGCCCGACGAGTTCCTGCCGGCCCTCGAAGAGACCGGCCTGATCGTCCCGGTCGGCAACTGGCTCGTCCGCGAAGCCTGCGAGCAGAGCCGAAAGTGGGCATTGGCGTTCCCCGAACGCCCCCCGGTGAACTTCCTGCTGCCGGTCGCACCCCGGCAGCTGTCACAGGCCGACTTCGTCGATCGGATCTTCCGTGCGCTCGACGAAACGGGTGCCTCCGCCGCGTCGCTCGTGCTGCAGATCGACGAGCGGTGCCTGTCGGGTGACATGGGCATGTTGCGCCAGACCATCCGCGCTGCTCGTGCGCTCGGGGTGCGCATCGCGCTCGATGATCCCGGCGCCGGGCACAGCTCGCTCGGCCACATCCGCCACTTCGACATCGACATCCTGCGGGTCGATGCCGCATATGTCGCCGACGCCGGCAACGACCGGCGCGATGCTGCGGTCGTGAGCCACGTGATCGGGCTGGCCAAGGCGCTCGGCGTGGTGACCCTCGCCGACGGGGTCGCACAGGCCGAGCACGTCGAGGGGCTGCGGACGCTCGGGTGCGACCTTGCACAGGGCGACTACTTCGCCATGCCGATCCCGCCCGCGGTGGTCGAGGAGCTGTTCCGCCACCCGACCGTGCACGGCGAATGGCAGCCCGCGGCTGCACCGGACCACGCCCCGGTCGTCGCCTCGCTGCGCTGACCGCCGCCGGCTCGCGCGGGCACCCGATGAGCGGCACCCGGCCGATGACTAGGGTGACGCGATGCTGCTGACGAGCTTCGACGACTACCCGATCCACCAGATGCCGGTGCCGGTGGCGCAGACGGGTACCTCCGACCGCAACCACTACGACCGCTACTTCTTCAACGGGTACCTGCCCGAGGGCGAGGTGTTCTTCGGCGGTGCGATGGGTCTGTACCCCAACCGTCAGGTCATCG
>JBKJKR010000005.1:0-7122 GCA_046597135.1 Acidimicrobiales bacterium
AAGCGGTGCGGCCCTACTTCGGTGGGGCCACACCGCGTCTCCCCGCGTCATAGAACTGACATACGGCCCTGGGTTACGGCTGCGGGCAACCAGGGAACTTGTCGGACGTCCGGAGCCGAAACTCGGCTCCGGCCAAGGGGGCAACCATGTTGTGGTTCATCATCGTCTTGGCAGTCGTCGGCCTGATCGCCGGGTTCATCGCACGGGCAGTCGTTCCGGGCGATGACTCGATGAGCATCGCGATGACGATCGCGATCGGAGTCATCGGATCGTTCGTCGGTGGCTTCATCGGGTGGGCGCTCTTCGGCAAGGACTTCGTCGAAGGCTCGCTCCAGCCTTCAGGCATCATCGGCTCGGTAGTGGGCGCCATCATCGTGCTGCTCGTGTATCGGGCGGTCAGCGGCCGCAGTTCGCACAGGGGCGGCCGCCGTCTCGTCGGCTAACGACCCGAGCGGTGCGTCAGAGGCACGTGACTCTTTGGGTGAGCGAGCGCCAACCGGCAACACTGGCCCCAGGGGGGCGCGTCTTCTCATCAGCAGCGGCGTCCGTGGCGCCGGCTGGCCCTGGGGTGCGGCCGTCGTGGCGCCGTCGATGCGTCCACCTCTACGGACAAAGCAGTCGGAACCAGACAGCGGCCCGACATCAGGGTCCACGGCCGACGTCTGTTTGGCTGTTCCCAGCGTTGTCGATTCGGTTGCGGCGGACGGCGAGCGCCCGTCGGGCGGCGGCGTCGAAGTCAATCGTACGATGATCGGTGACCGCCTCTATGCCCCGGTCTCTCACGACTGCCTCGTTAGACATCGATTCCACCAGCGCCCGAGCCGTATGCGCGTCGACGCCTGTGAGGAGCCGGAGCCAGTGCGACGAGAGACGCCGCGACAACGCCGGAACCGGAATGACGAGTTTGAGCAGACCCCCGGCATGGCACCGACCGCTTCGAGCAACTCGCGATACGTGAGCACATCGGGACCGCCGACGTCGTAGGTTTCGCGGAACGTTTCGGTCTTGCCGAGGACGCCGACGAGAAAGGCAACGACGCCCCGAGTGATCCGTCAACGCAACAGTGCCGCACGAGGCGGTGTCCGTTGCATGGATCGTCTTCTGGTGTGCTTACGACGGGCCAGTGGTCCGGAATTCAGCTGCGAACGCGCTGCCCAATTCGAACGAGCGGGTTTGCACGGTGATGAGGAAGTCGCGAGTTGAGCCGTCCTGGCAGAGCACAGGGAGCATCATCTCTCGACCGAGCATCCTCGGCTCTTTCGTGAACGCATACCGGGCGTAGCCCGCGAGGTGTGCTTCGCGATGTTCAGTGGGGACCAGCACCGACAATCGTCGGCCGACGAGCGAGCCAACCGACCAGCCCAAGAGCTCCGAGGCTGCGCGGCTGGCGAACACGATGCGATGCGTCGAATCAGCTACCACCACAGCCGTCCTGGCTTGCTCGAGCGAACGCTCCTCGTTGGAGGTGAGCGTCAACGGTGGATCGACCGGCTCAAGGTTCTCCGGTAGGACCCATGGCGTCGGAACTGCACCTTCGGCCTGCAATGCGATCTGCGACAGGACCCAGGTTCGGCACGCTCGGATCTCTGGGAGGGCAGGCCGAGTGCGGACCACGTCGGTTCGTGCCAGCTCCTCGGCTTCGTTTACCCGCGCGAGACATTCCAGCGCCCCAGACGCCTCGCGTCGCGGGAAGCGTGCGTCGATCGTGATCACGGTCTGGCCTTTTGTGCGTGCGTCGTTCACGAGCTCGAGCAACGGCGTCAGGTCGATCTGAGGGCTTCGCCAAGATCGATGGGTGCCGCTGCTCTGCATCTCAAACATGGCGACGTCGCGTAGAAGCTCGTCACCGTGCTGCAACGTGACGCGAAGGAGTTCGACCGGGAGGGATGCCAAGCGCGCCACGAAGTGGTCGGCGCCGTTGCCATCAGATGGCTCTGGGGCTCCGACCGGGCGAGGGTCGCTTGGTTCGCCGAGCTCGAACCAGACGACCTTGCCAGTCGCTTCGACGTGCGCTCCCCACTTCGCAGCGAGGGCGTCGACAAGGCGAATCCCGCGACCCGTCGACGCGGTCACGTCATAGTGCCGAGGGCCCGGCAACACCGACGAGCCATCCCGGACCTCGACACGCACTCCGTGCGTATCGACGATGCACCGAAGCTCGATCGCGGTACCTCCGTGGAGGACGGCGTTCGTGACCAACTCGCTCACGAGCAGCTGACAGTCGTCGACAAATCGGCCGTGACCACGCGCCAACAGAGCCTCGTGGCAGAACCGGCGAGCAACGGCAACGCTCCGGGTGTCACACGGAAGATGCACGGTGCGGGTGTCTGACGTCAACAAAGCTCCTGACCAACCTCACAGCCCGCCTGCTATTCCCACGACGAACCCCCGCCAAACCCACTCCCGTATCCAACTCAAAGCCGAGCGGCTCGAGCCCGATCTCAGAAGCCCGATCTGGCGGACGCACATTATCGATGGCCATGCCTGACCGACATGTCGTGCGGCCGATGCCCGGGATCCAAGGTCGCAGGTTGTCCCGGCCGTGGCCGCCGAGGACGTGTCGGGGCGCTGACCTGCGGCGTTACACGACGGTGATGGGCAGGTGCTTCATGCCGTTGATGAAGTTCGACCGCACGCGCTCGGGTGGGCCGGCGAACGACATGCGGTCGAGCACCGGACGCAGCGCCTCGAGGGTCACGACGGCTTCGAGCTTCGCCAGGTGCGACCCGAGGCAGAAGTGCGGTCCGCCGCCGCCGAGGGCCACGTGGTGGTTGGGCGTACGACCGGCGTCGAACGACTCGGGCGCATCGAACACCGCAGGGTCACGGTTCGCGGAGACCATCCACAGCGTGACCCGGTCACCGGCGGCGAACGCGAACCCGGCGTTCACCGAATCACGCGTGACCCAGCGCGAATGGTGCATGACCGGCGTGATGAAGCGCAGCAGTTCGTCGACCATGGTCGACGTCTCGACCTCGCCGGCCACGAACCGACGCATCTGTTCTGGGTTCTCGAGCAGCACGCGAAGCGACTGGCCGAGCAGGTTGCGCGTGGTCTCGGTGCCGCCGAGGAGGTAGTTCACGCCATAGCCGCGCAGATCCTCCTCGGGCAGTTGCGCACCGGCGCGCTCGGCCACCAGCAGGTCGGAGAAGAGGTCGTCGCCGGGGTTCTTGCGTCGTTCGGCGAACTGCTCGCCCAGGAACGAGCTGAGTGCCTCCTGCGCGTCCATCATCGACGTGGCGTGCGGCCGGTACTCAGGGTCGGAGTTCGGCGCAATGGCATGGCCCCACTCCATGATCATCAGCTCGGCCGAGCGCGGCACGCCGGTCATATCGGCCATGACCCGGAACGGGATCGCGGCGGCGATGTGGGGGACGAAGTCGCCCCCGCCGTTGCGCACGAACGTGTCGACCGCGTCCTGCGCGATGTCGCGCGCCTGCTGCTCGAGCTTGGCGATCGAACGCGGCATGAACGACGGGATGACCAGGCGGCGGTACTCGGTGTGCAGCGGCGGATCCATGGCGAGCAGCACCGACGGGTTGAGGGTGGAACCGGGCGGCACGATGCCGCCGGCGCTCGAGAACGTGACGAAGTCCCGGTTGAGCTCCTCGACGAGCTCGTGCGTGGTGACCACCCAGCACGATCCTTCGGGCCACCACCACACCGGCGCGTTCTCGCGGAGGTAGGCGAACGTCTCGTACGGGACGGACTGCTCGAACCGTGCGTCACTCAGATCGATGGTCGCGATGTCCACTGCTACCCCCATGTCTCGTGCATCGATTGTCGCACGCCCCGTCAGGCATCGACGCCCTGCACCCGCTCCGAAGCACGGCGATGCGCGACGAGCATCTCGTCGACGCGTGGGCTGACGAGCTGACCGTTCTCGACCAGAAGCCGGCCGCCGACGATCGTGTGGCGCGCCGAGGTGGGGCCACAGCGCAACAGGGCCTCGATGGGGTCGTTGATCGCGCCCGCGAACACCACGCCCTCGAGGCCCCACACGACCACGTCAGCGCACGCTCCAACGGTGAGCTCGCCGATCTGGCCGGCACGACCGAAGCACATGGCGCCGCCCCGGGTCGCGATCTCGAGGGCATCGCGCGCGCCCATGGACGCGGGGCCCTTGCGCGTGCGACCGATCAACATCGCGTTGCGCGCCTCCATCCACAACGACGCCGAGTCGGTCGAGGAGGAGCCGTCGCAACCCAGCCCCACCGGAACCCCGGCCGCGCGCATCTCATACACCTGGCACAACCCGACGCCGAGCAACAGGTTCGAGCTCGGGCAGTGCGCAACACCGGTGCCCCACATGCCGAGCCGCTCGATCTCTTCGAGGTTCGGGTGCACGCAGTGCGCCACCCACGAGCGCGACGATCCCCAGCCGACATCCTCGAAGTACTCGAGCGGACGGCAGCCGAACGTCTCGAGGCAGAACACGTCCTCGTCGGGATCCTCGGCGAGGTGCGTGTGCAACCGGACGTCGAGCCGCTCGGCGAGCTCGGCGGTGCGGCGCATCAGGTCCTGGGTCACCGAGAACGGCGAGCACGGCGCCAGCGCGACCTGGATCTGCGCGTGCGGGGAGCGATCGTGATGGGCCAGCACGAGCCGTTCGGACTCGGCGAGGATCGTGTCGTCGTCCTGCACCACGCTGTCGGGCGGGAGACCACCGTCCTTCTCCGACAAGGACATCGAGCCACGCGTGGCGTGGAACCGCATGCCGATGTCGAGCGCGGCGTCGATCTCGGCGCGGATGAGATCACCACCGCCGTGGGGATGTATGTAGAGGTGGTCCATCGTGGTGGTGCAACCGCCGAGCGCGAGCTCGGCGAAGCCCACCCATGCCGACGCGTGCACCGCTTCTTCGTCGATGCGCGCCCACAACGGATAGAGCGTCGTGAGCCACGGGAACAACGTGCCGCTGGTGGCCGGACGATAGGCGCGCGTGAGGTTCTGGTAGATGTGGTGATGCGTGTTGACGAAGCCGGGGGTGACGAGACACCCCTTGGCGTCGATGACGCGGGTCGCGGGCGGCGCGGGTTCGTCCCGTGCGCCCACGCCGACGATCACCCCGTCGGTGATGGCCACCCAACCGCCGCGCAACTCGCGGCGGAGGTCATCCATCGTGGCCACGAGCTCCGCGTCGGCGATGAGCAGATCAACCGTTTCAGCCACGTTCTTCTCCTGTGAAGAGCACCACTACTCGATCGTCGGACCACACAGCCGGATCGCGGCGCAGCTCGTGGAGCAATCCGGCAAGACCCGCGGTGCCGGTGTGGTCGGCCGCGATGCCGGTGTGCCGGCGGCCCAGTTCGTTGGCTTCGACCAAGGTGGCCTCGTCGACCACGACCGGTGCGCCGTGCGTGTCGACCATGGCGTGCACCACGGGAAGCCAGTCATAGGTGACGTCGTCGAGGATGCCCGACGCGATCGAGCGTGGCTCGGTCTCCCACGGCCACATGAACCGCGCGGGTTCGCGTGCCGCCTCGGCGAACGCCGCGTCGGTACCCACGCGGTCCATCTCGGCGCGCAGCAGCCGGTACGCACGCTCGAGCGGAGCGGCGCCGGTGGTCTGCACCGCGTGAAGTGCGGGCACCTTCTCGAGCAGGCCGTGCTGGACCATGAGGCTCATGCCCATGTGGGTAGACGCGGCCAACGCCCCGCCACCCACTTGCACGAAGATGCGATCGATCGACGCGACCGCTTCGCCCGCTTGTGCCGCAAGCTGGTCGACGATCTCCCAGGCCATGGTGCGACCACCGTCGAACGTGTTCGGCGCCACGCTGCCCTGGCAACAGAACGCCACGGCGTCGCCGGCCCCGACCACCTCCTCGAAGCGGAGGAAGCACGGGTCGCCGTGTTCGTCTGCGTTGCGTTTGCACACGTTGATGTGCGCCCCGAGCGCTTCGAGCCGGGCCACCACCGCGGGCGGCGCGGCCGGTGGGATGAACACCAGGAGCTCGCGCTTGATGGCCTTCGCGACGACGGCCGCGGCGAGCGCCGCATTCCCGCACGATGCGATGGCCAGCGGTCGCACATCGCCCGGGTCGCTCGCGAGCGCGTGCAACGCGAGCCCGACGAGGTGGCGCACCTTGTGCGAACCCGAGACGTTGACGGTGTCGTTCTTGACCCACAGCTCGCCACCGAAACCGATGGCCTCGGCCAGTGCGTCGGCCCGCAGCAACGGCGTGTCGGCCACCGCCCGACCGTCGACCTCCTCGACTCGCGACGTGACCAGCCCGACGAGCTTTCGGAACACGTTGTCGTCGGCCACGAGGCGCGACGACCACAGCCAGTCCGCATGTCGTGCGAACGAGCTGCCGGTGCTCACGTGGGGAGCACCCCGGTTCGCCCGTTGAACTCGTCGATGGCGGCATCCCAGGCCGGGACGAACGACCGGATCGACCGCCAGAACTCCTGCGAGCGCCGAAGCTCGAAGTCGTGCACCGAGATGCCTTGTTGCTCGACCCAGGTGTAGTAGCCGAGGTTGAAGATCCGGCGACGGTCGACCTCGCCGAGCTCGAGCAGCCCACCGGTGTCGACGGACGCCAGATGCTCACCGAAGGCGCGTGCTGCGTCGACCGCGCCGAAGCCGTTCGGGTGGTGCTCGGCGAGCACCGCCGCTCGTTCGGAGCCGTACAGCTCGCTTCCGTCGGTGGCCACGGTGACGATGACATCCTCGCGACCGAGCCCGAGGTGCTTGGCCAACTTGATCGCGGCGAGCGCATTGCAGATCGAGGAGAACCCGAGGTGAGTGAGCGCGGCGACGACCGCCGGTGCGACCCCGACCGAACCGGTGAGATAGGCCCGGCCGGCGTCGCTGTTGAACAACAGGTCGAGGGTGTCGGTCGACCGGTCGGAGATCGCGACGGCGTAGTCGGTGTTCATCACGTTGTGGATGAGCGGGATGTGCTTGTCGCCGATGCCCTGGATGTTGTGCTCGCCGAAGCCGTTCTCGAGCATGGTCGGGCACTCGAGCGCTTCGACGGCGACGATGCGAGAACCGTGACGATCCTTCAGGTAGTCACCCGCGGCGAGCGTCCCGGCCGAACCCGATGCCGACACGAACGCCGCGAGCCGCGTGTTGCCACCGCTCTTCGCGCTGACGTCCTCGTACACCCGTTC
>JBKJKR010000063.1:0-3782 GCA_046597135.1 Acidimicrobiales bacterium
GTGGTCGTGCAGGAACTCGGCGAGCCCGTCGACGAGGGGTAGTTCGCTCACATCCTCGATCGGCACCCATGCTGCAGCGGCGGCGTCGCTCGCCGCCTGGGGGATGCGGTTGTCGAGCACGGTGACCGCGTAGTCGAGGATCACGAAGTGTCCGTACTCCGAGATGCGCTCGGCGATGCCGACGAACTCGCCGCATACGCCTTCGAGGCCGGTTTCTTCGTAAAGTTCCCGAACCACCGCCTCGGGAAGCAGTTCGCCGTGCTCGACGCGTCCACCGGGCAGCGTCCACTCCCCCAGGCCGGGTTGTGTGCCCCGCCGGATCATCAACAGGCGGCCGGCGTGGATCGCGATTGCGCCCACGCACACCTCCGGTCTCACGCGTCGCTCCCGAGGTCTTCCGCCGCTTCTACCGCGAAGCGGTGGTGCACGGTGATGGCGCGAGCGACGAGTCCGTGCGCTTCGAAGAAGTTCTTCGCGGCCCGGCTACCGGGAAGCACGACGGAGTCGACGCCGACGCAGCCTGCGTCGAGCGCCCACCGTTTCACCTCGTCGAGCAGTGCCGCGCCGACACCGACCTCGCGCGCCTCGGAATCGACGAAGAGATCCTCGAGCGTGGCCACGTTCCCGACGCCGGGGGCATCGACGACGCGTGCGGTGGCGATGCCGAGCACGACGTCGTCGATGGTGCCCACGAGGACGAGCGTTTCGGGATCGTGCAATGCTGCGGTGATCCGTTCGGTCGACGCCGCTGCGGCGTGAGCGACCCAGAGGGCACCGCCTCGTTGATCAGCGAGCTCGGCATGCTCGGCGCGGATCAACCAAACCAACGTGGCAACCTCCGAGGCGACCGCGCGGCGCGCCCCTTCCACGTCAGCCCTGCAGCTGGGCGATGCGGCTAAGGATGGTCCGACGACCGCGGTTGGCCGCTTCGTACCGGCGGATGGCTTCGAGCTCGGCGGCCCGCAGCGCGTCGAGACGCGGTACCACTTGCGACGCGGACAGTGTGTCGTAGCCCGGGATGGCGAGCGCCTCGGATGCCTTGGGTTCCGCGGTGGTCGTTGCCGCCGGTGTGCGAGTGGCCGGCTTTCGGGCGGCCGGCTTCGGGGCCGCCGGTTTGCGGGCTGCTCTCGTGGCCGTTGTGCGCCCGGTGCTCGTGGCCCTTTTGCGTGCCGCGGGCGCAGGTGGTGACGCGGCCGGGGTCGTCGTGGCCGTCGCGGTTCCCGCCGGTTCGGTGGCGGCTGTCGGTATCGGCGCCTCAGCGGGTGCCACGGCCGGTTCATCGTCGTGGGGCTGCAGCCGCTCGATCAGCTTGTCGACCTCGGCCTCGGCCCGCTGCATCGCAAACCGGGCACCGAGCCGCGCGAGCACGACCTGGTTCCGGCCGCGCTCCGCGAGTTTGGGCAGCAACTCCTTGGCCTCGAGGGCCAGGCCCATCGGTGCATACACGAACACGTCCAGCGCAGCCTCGGCCACCTTGCGGGGATCGGGGGCTTCTGGAGTGGTCATGGATGGTTACACGCAATCTCGGCAGAGGTTGTCGGCGGTCACCCGTTGCCGGATGTGCTTTACGAGGAAGCAGGACTGGCAGACGAACTCGTCGGCCCGACGCGGCTGGACCCGGTCACCCGAATCGCCACCGGTGTCGACCTCGGGCTTGTCTTCTTCGTCCTCTTCGTCCTCATCATCGCCCGCAGCAATGCGATCTTTAAGGATCGTGTCGAGATCGGCCTCGACATCGTCGGGATCGATGAGCTCGTCGTCGTCGTCCTCCTCGTCGGTCGCCTTGCGCTTCTTGACGAGCGGAGTTTCGTCTTCCTCTTCCTCTTCGACGACGACGTCATCTTCGACAACATCGTCAACAAGGTCCTCGTCCTCGAGCGCGTCCGGATCGAGGTCGGCATCGAGCTCTTCGTCGAGCTCTGGTTCGGCCTCTTCGAACTCCTCGAACGAGTCCTCGAAATCGTCTTCGAACGCCTCGTCAGCCATGCTGCCTCTGCCTGTGTGTACGTGCTCTCAACCGCGGGCGGGATCATAGACAGCGCGAGCACAAAACCAATGGGACCCTCCGGGTTTTCAGGAAACCCGCCGGTTGATCCATCGAGGAAATGCGCGCACCGCGGCCGGACGACTCGTCGGGGTGAGCTGGATGTGCGCGTGCAACGCGACGGAGCCATGGGACATTCCGCTTTCGGTCGTCGTCAGCTCTGGGGGACGTAGAGTCGCTGCCCCGGGATGAGCGCATCGGTCTCGTTCAGTGCGTTGGCCGAAGCGAGTCGTCGGGGGCTCAGGCTGAACTTCTCGGCGATCGACCGGATGGTGTCGCCGCTCTGCACGACCCACATGGTGCTCACCACACCGCCGCTCGGGACGGTCACCCGAGCGATCGTGCCCGGAGGTGTCGTCGGCGTCGGCGGTGCCGTGGTGGTGGGCGCGGCCGTCGTCGTCGTGGGCGCCGTGGTGGTCGTGGCCTCGGCGGCCGGGGTCGTCGTGGTGGCGGTGACCACCGCGATTGCCGGGACGGTCGGGGTGGGCGTGGCCGGCGCCGCGACGGTGGTCGGCGGTGCCACCGGCGCCGCGGTGGCCGTAGTGGCCGTGGTGGTCGGCGGTGCGACGGTCGCCGGGACCGCCGGGCCTGGTCGCGGCACGACGAGCACCTGCCCGATGCGGATCAGGTTCGGGTTGGCGAGGTTGTTGCGCGCCACGATCTCGGCGGCCGTCGACCCGTAGATCGCGGCGATGCTCGTGACCGAGTCACCCGGCCTGACCTCGTGGCGCACATCGCCGGCGACCGGCGGGATGACCAAGGTGCGGCCGGCCACGATCAGGTTCGGGTTGTCGATGCCGTTGTGGGCGGCGATCGACTGCACCGACGTGTGGTAGTCGTTGGCGATCTTGGTGAGCGTGTCGCCGGGCTTCACGACGACCTCGTTGGTCGCGAGCTGCGCGCTCAGCGCGTACACGGCGAGACCGACGACGGTGAACCCTGCGCCCCAGCGCGAGCGGCGGGTGGCGGGACGAGTCGTGTCGGGCGTTTCGGCGGACGCAACTTCGAGGATCTCGACCGGGGCGTCATCCGGACTATTGGCATCGACAAACACGAGATGTCCTTTCGGAACACCTCCGCCCACGAGTCGGGAACATAGTTCGTGGCGCGCGTATGCTCAAGCAGTAGCCACAACTATTCGCTCAACTTCTGAGATGCGATGTCGTCTGGGCGTTCGTCGTGTACTTCTGACCAGTTGACACGCGGCGTCGCGGCGCCGGAGCATCCGAAGCGGTTCAGGGTTGCGCGGAACGGCGTTCGTCGGCGCGACGTTCGGCGCTCAGGCGCTCGAGCGCCGGTTCGCTCGTGTGGTCGACGAAACGCATCATCTCGGCGATGGCCCGATGGCCTGCTTTGTCGGCGATGAGGCGGTGCATGCGCTGCCCGACGTCGCGATACGACGGGTGGCCTTGGTGACTGGTGCGCAACTCGAGCGTGTGCATCGCTTCACGGGCGTTCATCTGCATCATGAAACGCACCTTGTAGGCAAACGCCACGGCGTAGCCCGCTTGCTCGGGGAACTCGTCCTGGAGCAGATCGTGCAACGAACCGCTGCGGCGGATCGCGTCGTCGAACATGCCCTGCTCGCCGGCCGCGTCGACCGCATCGGGACGAGTGAACCCGTGCACCGGGCTGAGCTTCTGCCACTCGATGGTGAGCATGCGGTGGCGTTGCAGATCGCGGAATGCGCCGTAGTCGGCCAGCACGTCGAAGCGGTAGGTGGGTCGCTCGAGCGCCC
>JBKJKR010000219.1:0-2844 GCA_046597135.1 Acidimicrobiales bacterium
AGGCGCTCGACCGGGGCCTCACCTCGGTCACCGTGGGCCCCGACTTCGCCACAACGGGGTACGTGTACCTCACCTTCGTCCACGACTACGACGGCTCCGACAGCTCGAGCCCCACCACCGGCCGCCTCGTCCGCGTCACGGCCAGCGGCGACGTGATGCTGCCCAACTCCCAGGTCGTCATCCTCGGCACCGACACCGGAGCGGGCTGCACGTCGCAGACCTCGGCCACGTGTCTCGACGAGGCGTTCCCCGCCCACACCATCGACCAGGTCACCGTCGCGACCGATGGCACCCTGTGGGTGTCGCTCGGCGACGCAGCCGACTTCGACAACCCCAGCCAGCTGTCGCTGCGTTCGCAGAACCTCGACAGCTACCGCGGCAAGCTGCTGCACATCGCGGCCAACGGCGACGGGCTCACCACGAACCCCTTCTACACGAACTCGGTCACCACAGTTCGTTCCAAGGTCCACGCGTACGGGTTCCGCAACCCGTTCCGCTTCGCCATCAACCCGGCGAACGGCGTGCCCTACGTGGGTGACGTCGGTTGGGCCACCCAGGAGGAGATCAACGTCGCCACCCCGGGGGCCAACTTCGGATGGCCCTGCTACGAAGGCGCGTCGCAGCAGCCGACCTGGCAGTCCGACCCCGCGTGCCAGGCCCTGTATGCGCAGCAGGGGACCAATCCGGTCAAGGCCCCGCTGCTCACCTATCCGCACGACGGTGTCGGCGCTTCGGTCGTCATGGGGCAGTTCACCCCGGCCTCGACCACCTTCGCCACCCAGTTCCGCAACGGGTTCTTCTACGCCGACTACGCCCAGGACTGGATCCGCTTCCAACCGGTCACCGCGTCGAACACCACCAACGGTGGTTCGATCCTCGTTGCCACCGGCCTCGGCGGCCCGGTCGATTTCGAGTTCTTCCCCGACGGCAACCTCTACTTCCTCACCATCCTCTCCGGTGAGCTCCGCCGCCTTGCACCCACCGGTGGCGGCACCACGCAGTACCTGTCCGACCTCGCCACGGTGGGCTCACCCGTGAACGGGTTCGGTCCGTTCGAGCGCGACCGCGCCAACGGCGAAGCGGCGGCCGGTGACGGTGCGCCGCTGCGCATCGCGGGCGTGTCGTACACCAAGGGTCTGGGCATGCACTCGGCGGCCGACGTGTCGTTCGCGGTGCCGTCGGGCTGCACCTCGTTCCTGGCGTCGGTGGGCATCGACGACGAGGTCGGCACCGATCCGGGTGACGTCGTGTTCGAGGTGTGGAACGGCACGACCACCCGGCTGTACCAGTCGCCGTTGAAGTCGGTGGGCCAGGCGGCGACCGCGGTCAGCGTGTCGCTCACCGGGGTGTCCACGCTGCGGCTGGTGGTCACCGCGGGTGGCGACAACAACTGGTTCGATCACGCCGACTGGGGCAACGCCCGCTTCACGTGCGGCGCCGCGCCGCCCGACACCACCGCGCCCGTGGTCAGCGCCGTGGGCTCCACCGTCACCGCCACCTCGGCCACGGTGAACTGGACCACCAACGAGCCGGCCACCACGCAGGTCGAGTACGGCCTCACCACGGGCTACGGCAGTAGCACCACGGTCGACACCACGTTGCTCACGAGCCATTCGCAGGTCCTGTCGGGGCTCACCGCGGCAACGACGTACAACTATCGGGTGCGGTCCGCCGACGCGGCGGGCAACAGCACCACCAGCGCGAACTTCACGTTCACCACGTCGGCCGGCTCCGGGGGCGGCGCCACGCAGTACGTGTCCGATCTGCCCACCACGGGCACGCCGGTCAACGGGTTCGGCCCGTTCGAGCGCGACCGCGCCAACGGCGAGGGCGCGGCCGGTGACGGTGCGCCGTTGCGCATCGCCGGGGTGTCGTTCACGAAGGGGCTCGGCGTGCACGCGGCGTCCGATCTGTCGTTCGCGGTGCCGTCGGGTTGCACGGCGTTCGACGCGTCGGTCGGCATCGACGACGAGATCGGCACCGATCCGGGTGATGTGGTGTTCGAGGTGTGGAACGGCACGACCACCCGGCTGTACCAGTCGCCGCTCAAGTCGGTGGGCCAGGCCGCGACCGCGGTGAACGTGTCGCTCACCGGGGTGTCCACGCTCCGTCTGGTGGTCACCGCTGGTGGCGACAACAACTGGTTCGATCACGCCGACTGGGGCAACGCCCGCTTCACCTGTAGCGGCGGCACGGGCAACGCCGCCCCGGTGCCGGTCATCTCGGCGCCCTCGGCCACCTACAAGTACAAGGTGGGCGACACCATCGCCTTCACCGGCTCGGCCTCCGACCCCGAGGACGGTCCGCTCACCACTTCGCAGCTCAACTGGAACGTGTTGTTGAAGCACTGCCCGGGCGGCGTCTGCCACGTCCACCCGTCGCTCAGCTACACCGGCGCCGGTAGTTCGTTCGTGGTCCCCGACCACGGCGACGACAGCTACTTCGAGATCGTGCTCTCGGCCACCGACTCCCAGGGTCTGTCCGGCTCGACCACGCTCCGGCTCGATCCGATGACCGTGCAGATCAACCTGCAGTCGTCGCCGTCCGGTCTGCAACTGATCTACAGCGACATCACCGTGACGACACCGGTGTCCATCACCACGGTCGTGAACTCCCAGCACCTGCTGCAGGCGCCCAGTCCGCAGGGCAACGCGACGTTCGCCTCGTGGTCCGACGGTGGTGCACAGAACCACACCATCACCATGGGCACCACGGCCGCGACCTACACGGCCAGCTACACCACCACGGGCGGGGTTTCCACGCAGTACGTGTCCGATCTGCCCACCACGGGCACGCCGGTCAACGGGTTCGGCCCGTTCGAGCGCGACCGCGCCAACGGCGAGG
>JBKJKR010000314.1:0-8151 GCA_046597135.1 Acidimicrobiales bacterium
CTGCGGCCCGTGATGAGTGCTTCGCGCATGCTGCCGAACCACTTGGCCTGTGGACCGCTGACGGCGTGGACGAAGCTCGGCGCCAGGCGTGAGCCCGTTCCCACACGCAGGGCACCGTCCTCGACCACGAAGAACCCCGCCGCGCATTCGTGGACGTGCTCCTCGACCAGCAGGCTCATGCGCGCGAGCACCAGCTCGAGCGGGGCCGCGCAGGCGATGAGCTCGAATATCTCGGACTGGGTGCGCTGCAGGCTCTCGTTCTGCTTGCGACGCGTGATGCTCCGGCTGACGAGCACGATGGCGTTGACCGTGGGGTCGTCGAGCAGGTTCGTCGCCGTGAACTGCAACCAGGCCCAGTGACCGTTGCCGTCGAGGGTGCGGAACTCCCGCATGATCGGCACGCCCGGCATGCGCAGCAACAGCTGGAACGCCTGCCGTGCTTCGTCGGTCTCGTCGGGGTGCGTGTAGTCGAAGAGGTGCCCGCCCTCCCAGTACGACGCGGGCCGGCCGAGCGGCTCCTTGAAGTGTCCGAGGTTGGCCAGCACGAGGCCGTTCTCGTCGCAGACCGTGATGACGTCGTCGATGTTCTGGAGGAGCTTCTCGTAGCGCTCGCCGGTCGAGGTCTCGGCGTCGGCGATGTCGCGAAGCTGATCGGTCAGGTCATCGACGAACGCGATGTAGAGGTCGTCGTCCGCGACCACCCGGAAGCGGCAACGTTGCAGGGTGCCGTCGGGGAGCACGACCCGGGAGTCGACCTCGCCGAGATCCGCGACCGCCAGGGGGTGGAACCGACCGCGGTCGTCGGCGAACAGCAGGTCGTCGATGGCGCACGTGGTGAGCGACTGCTCGTCGCGCTGGAACAATCGGCACGCCGCGGGGTTCGCCAGGCGAATGTTCCCGGTGTCGTCGAACGCGACGATCGCCCCGGGCGCCCGGGTGAAGAGCACGTCGTCGGTCAAAGGCGAGGCGACAGGACCGGTGGGTCGATGTCCCCCGGAGTCGGCCGCTGGCACGGTGGGTCCTTCGAACAGGGTTGGTATGGCTGACGCGAGCGTACGCCGTGAGTCCAGCTGAGCGCTCGAGCCCAACGGCCCCTTCGAGCTGATCGAACGCTCGGTGGAAACCGGCCCGGCCGGCCGACGCGGGAACAGCGTGTCGGGATGGGCTCCTGCCCTGGTACCTTTTCTGCGGCAATGCCCGAGTAGCTCAGTCGGCAGAGCGATTCACTCGTAATGAATAGGTCCGCGGTTCAATTCCGCGCTCGGGCTCCACACCGCCGCCGCCGAGAGGGTTGCCGATGAACGTTGTCGCACGTCGTCTGGTCGCGGTCACCCTGCTCGTCGTGAGCGGCGTGCTCCCCCTGGCCGGCTGCGAGAGCGACGAGAACCCTTCGCGCGACCCGGGCAAGCCCGTAACCAGCGCCGAGCTCCGACAGCTCGGCTGCTGCTGAGCGCGTCGTGGCGCCTAGGGTCGCCCCCATGACCGGTCGGGATCTCCATGGCTGATCAAGCCACCTTCAGCGAGCAGGCCGTGCCCTTCATGGACGCGCTCTATGCCGCTGCGCTCCGGCTCACCCGCAACCCGTCCGATGCCGAGGACCTCGTCCAGGAGACGTACCTCAAGGCGTACCGGGGCTTCAAGGGCTTCGAGCAGGGGACCAACCTCCGGGCCTGGCTCTATCGCATCCTCACCAACACGTTCATCAACACGTACCGGTCGAAGAAGCGCCGCCCCGACGAGACCGAGTTCGACGAGGTCGAGGACCTCTACCTGTACCGGCGTCTGGGCGGGCTCGAAGCCGCGACGGTCGGCCGCAGCGCCGAGGACGAGCTCATGGACTGGTTCAGCGAGGCCGAGGTCAAGGACGCGCTCGAGGCTCTCCCTGAGCAGTTCCGCATGGCCGTGCTGCTGGCCGATGTCGAAGGGTTTTCCTACAAAGAGATCGCCGACATCCTCGACGTGCCGATCGGAACCGTCATGAGCCGCTTGCACCGGGGAAGAAAAGCGATGCAGCGCGAGTTGTATGACTTCGCCAAGGCACGCCGACTTCTCCCTGACGATGCCGTTGCACCAGCCCCTAGACCCACGGAGTCGGCTGGTCGGTCCACTGCTCCCGCGCACAAAGGCACACGCGATGACTGATCCCTGCGAGGAAGCGCTCCACGAGCTCTATCACTTTCTCGATGGCGAGCTCACCGAGGAGCGACGCACGCTGATCAACGTCCATCTCGACGGGTGCAACACGTGTCTCGGCGCGTTCGACTTCGAGAGCGAGTTGCGCCACGTCGTGGCCCAGCGATGTCGCGAAACGGTCCCCGAAGAGCTGCGCCGGCGCATCGCCGCCCTCATCCAGCACGAGCGGTTCGAGTCGAGCGAGTAACCCGGCCCTACGGCCCTGGCTTCTGACCGACCGGCGCGAGGCGATACAGTGGCTCCCATGCTCACTCTCGGTGCAGTTGTCTGGCATTTCTGGCTGGCCGTGCCCTTGGCCGCCGGCGCGGTCCTCTGGGTGATCGCCACCGTTCTCGGCTACTTCTTGAGCGTCACCCGCACGCGGTACCCGAAGAGCGAGCAGTAAGGGCGCCTCGCGCATGACGTCCGCGATCGACTGGGACGTCGCCCGCCGCGTCGCCAACAAGGTTGGCGGCCGTGAGCCGTTCTCCGAGTCGTACCACTCGGCGTCGCTTGCCTCGGACTTCGAAGAGTTCACCGCCATCGCCGAGGAGCTCGTCGCTCAGACCACCGGTCTGCGCTCGCTGGCCGGCCCTGCTCGGGCGAGGGTCGCCGACCGGGCCATGTGGGTCGACGCCAACGTCGCCTCGTTCCAGCGGTTGATGCGGCCCCTGCTCGAAAATCTCGGCCCGAAGACCAGCAGCGGTGCGCTCGCCCCCGTCACCCGGCGCGTGAGCGGCGCCGAGCTCGGGCTCATGCTCGGCTGGATGTCCACCCGGGTGCTCGGCCAGTACGACCTTCTGGTCATCGAGGACGAGCGCCCCGAGGACCAGGACATCGTCTACTACGTCGGCCCGAACGTGCTGGCCATCGAGAAGCGGTATGCGTTCCCGCCGCGCGAGTTCCGGTTGTGGCTGGCGCTCCACGAGGTCACCCACCGGGCCCAGTTCACGGGCGTGCCGTGGCTGCGGGGCTACTTCCTCGGCCTGGTCGACGATCTGCTCGGCTCCGTCGACCCCGATCCGCAGCGCCTCATGGCGGCCATCAACGACGTGCTCGAGAAGAAGCGCAGCGGCCAGGACCCCCTCGCCGACGGCGGCATGATGGGCATCCTCGCCACACCCGAGCAGCGTGTCGCGCTCGACAAGATCTCGGGGATGATGAGCCTGCTCGAAGGCCACGGCGACGTCACCATGGACCGGGCCGGGCTCGGCCTGGTGCCGTCGGCCGACCGCTTCGGCCGGGTGCTGCGCCAACGCCGCCAGCAGAGCCGGGGCATCGTGCGCGTCCTGCAACGGCTCGCCGGCATCGAGGCCAAGCTCCAGCAGTACGCCCAGGGCGAAGCGTTCATCGCCGAGGTCGAACGGGCCGGCGGCCCCGAGGTGCTCCAGCACGCCTGGCACAGCCCCGACAACCTCCCCACCATCCACGAGATCCGCACCCCGAGCCTGTGGCTCGAGCGGATGCAGGTCCCGGCCGGGGTCTGAGCACCGCCATGGTTCTGGCGGACCTGCTCGAACGTTGCTCGTTCGCCCCGGTGGGCACCGCGGTCACCTGCGCGGTGTCGGGTGGGGCCGACTCGCTCGCGCTGCTCGTGCTGGCGGTCGAGGCGCGTTGCCTGGTGACCGCCGTGCACGTCGACCACGGCCTCCGCGACGGCTCGGCGGCCGAGGCCGATGTCGTGGCGGCCGTAGCCGAGCGGTTCGGAGTGGCGTTCGAATCGCGTCGGGTGACCGTCGCGCCGGGCCCCAACCTCGAGGCCCGGGCACGAGCGGCCCGCTACGGCGCCCTCCCTGCCGACGTGTGCACCGGACACACCGCCGACGACCAGGCCGAGACGGTGCTGCTGAACCTGGTGCGTGGTGCCGGTCTGCGGGGCCTCGGCGGCATGCGCTCGGGCGTGCGGCGGCCGCTCCTGGCGTTGCGCCGCGACGAGACTCGGGCCGTGTGTCGTTCCGTGGGCCTCGTCCCACTCGACGACCCGATGAACGCCGACCAGCGGTTCACCCGTGTGCGGGTGCGCCACGAGGTGCTGCCGTTGCTGGCCGACATCGCATCGCGCGACGTGGTGCCCGTGCTGGCCCGCAACGCCGAGCTGGCGACCGACGCGACCGACGCGCTCGACGCCTGGGCCGACACCGTCGACGCAACCGACGTGGTCGCATTGGGCGAGGTGCCTCGGCCACTCGCCCGCTGGGTGCTGCGTCGCTGGCTCGCCGCCGGCACCGGCGCCGAGCACCCCGTCGATGCGGCATCGATCGAGCGGGTGCTCGCAGTCGTCGACGGCCGGGTGCGGGCCTGCGAGGTGGTGGGCGGCTGGCGCGTGGCCCGGACCGCCGGCCGACTCCGCATCGAGCCACCGCCGCCCGCGGTGCGCTGACCCGCGCGATGCTCCCTTCCGACCCGGAGTTCACTAGGTTCGGTGTTCGCATGGGACGCATCGATGAGCACTGCGGCAAGGTCCTGATCGACGAATCGACGCTGCGCGCACGCGTCGTCGAGTTGGGTGAGGCGATCACCCGGGACTACGAGGGGCGTGCGCCGCTGCTGGTCGGTGTGCTGAAGGGCGCGCTGGTCTTCGTGAGCGACCTCGCGCGTGTCATCGATCTCCCGACCGAGTTCGACTTCATGGCGGTGTCGTCCTACGGCAACGCGACCAAGACGAGCGGCGTGGTTCGCATCGTCAAGGACCTCGATCTCGACCTGTCGAACCGGCACGTGATCATCGTCGAGGACATCGTCGACAGCGGTCTCACGCTCAGCTACCTGCGGCGTTACCTCCAGGCGCGCAAGCCGGCCAGCCTCGAGGTGTGCGCCCTGCTGGTGCGCGGTGCGCGCGACGTCGCGGCCCTCGACCTGAAGTACATCGGGTTCACGATCGCCGACGAGTTCGTCATCGGCTACGGGCTCGATGTCGCCGAGCGCTATCGAAACCTGCCCTTCATCGCCGACTACCTGCCCTGAGGGAGCCGCCCCGCGCACGCGGCCCGGTGGGTGTAGGCGACGCCTGCCGGGAATAGCGTCTGGGCCGTCGGTGCTGTCAGTTCCGCGAACAACGGGGTCGTGGCCACGAGCCGCGGTGCCCGCCGAGCCCCTGAGGTTCTCCGGTGACCAACTCGAACAACGTCGTGCCCGACCCGACCACCATCGTGGTCGACAAGCCGCGGATCGAACGCGCGGTGCGCGAGATCCTGACCGCCATCGGGGAGGACCCCGAGCGCGACGGGCTGCTCGACACCCCTTCTCGCGTGGCGCGCATGTACGAAGAGGTCTGCTCTGGCCTGCGCGAGGACCCGTCCAACCACTTGCTGAAGGTGTTCGAGGCCGATCACGACGAGATGGTCATGGTTCGCGACATCCCGCTGCACTCGCTGTGCGAACACCACTTGGTGCCGTTCATCGGCAAGGCGCACGTCGCCTACATCCCGAACATGCAGGGTCGCATCACCGGCCTGTCCAAGATCGCCCGTCTGGTCGACGGGTTCGCCCGGCGTCCTCAGGTGCAGGAGCGCCTCACCCAGCAGATCGCGGCGGCGCTCGACAAGACGCTCGAACCGCGCGGCGTGCTGGTGGTGCTCGAGGCCGAGCACTTGTGCATGTCCATGCGGGGCATCCGCAAGTCGGGTTCCTCCACCGTCACGTCGTCGGTGCACGGGGTGTTTCGCGAGAACGCTGCGTCGCGCATGGAGGCGATGCAGTTCATCACGGGTCGCTGACCCTTCGCACCGCTGAACGAGACCCCGGATCTCCGCCGATCGGCGGCGCGGTGCGCCGCACGGTACGGATACGATCACGCCCCGTGGCCCCCGTCGTTCCTGCCGTCATGGGCATCGTCAACGTGACGCCGGATTCGTTTTCCGACGGCGGCGACCACGCCGACCCCGCCGCGGCCATCGCCCACGGGGTGCAGCTCGCGGCCGAAGGGGCGTCGGTCATCGACGTCGGCGGCGAGTCGTCACGCCCGGGCGCCGTCCCGGTCGACGAGGCCACCGAGCTGGCCCGGGTGATCCCCGTTCTCGAGGGCTTGCGCGACGCGCTCGGCGAGCAGGTCCGCCTCTCGATCGACACCACCAAGCCCGCCGTGGCGCGGGCCGCTTGCGCGGCCGGGGCCACGCTCATCAACGATGTGTCGGCCACCCTTGCGTCGGTGGCCGCGTCGTGCGGTGCCGGATACGTCGTCATGCATCGCCAAGGCGACTCGTCGAACATGCAGAACAACCCCGGCTACGACGACGTGGTGGCCGAGGTCGCACAGTTCCTTCGTGATGGCGCCGACGCCGCTTTGGCAGCCGGTGTGCAAGAGGTCTGGATCGACCCGGGCCTGGGTTTCGGCAAGACCGCCGTGCACAACTGGCGCTTGCTCGCGCACCTGCGCACCCTGGTCGAACTCGGTCACCCGGTGCTCGTCGGCGCGAGCCGCAAGAACTTCCTCGGTCTTGCGCTCGAGGCCAGCGACCGCGTCGACTTCGTTCCTCTCGACGACCGGCGCGAGGCGTCCCTCGCCGTCGCCACGTGGGCCATGGCCCAAGGCGTGCAGATGATCCGTGCGCACGATGTGCGCATGACGGTGCACGCCGCCCGAGTGGTTGCCGCATGAAGGGCAAGTGGGCGCTCGGCATCCCTCCGCGACACTTCACCTGGGTGTTGAAGAACAAGCTGGCGATCTGCGAACGGCCGGGTGGTTACTCGTCGAACCATCGCCGCGTGCGTCGCCAGGAGGAGATCATCTGGATCCGCGAGAACCGGTTCGACTGCGTCATCTCGTTGATCACCTCGCCGCACAACCTGCACAACTACGACGAGCTCGGCGTCCAGTGGCGACACCGACCGTTCAACGGCGCAAGCGACGGCGCCGATGCAGTGGTCGCGCTCTACCGCGAGATCCAGACGTTGCTGCGCGACAACCGCAAGATCATCGTGCACCGCGAGGAGCTCGGCGATCACGTCATCGGGCTCATGGCCGGCTACCTCTTTTGGGCCGGTCTCGTCGACACCGGCCCCGACGTCATCACGGTCATCGAGCGCATCGGGCAACGCCAGCTCGGCACGATCGGTCGCGAGCTCGTCGCACAGGCCGAACTGCTCCGAGCGGTGAGCGGTAGGCCATCACCCAATCCCGCGGAGCAGCCGTGACCGACAAGATCGAACTGCGAGGCCTCTCGGTGCTCGCACTGTGCGGCGTGCTGCCCGAAGAGCGGGTGCGCCGCCAACCCTTCACGATCGACGTCGACGTGTTCGCCGACCTGCGCGCCGCGGGCGCCAGCGATGACCTCGACGACACCATCAACTACGGCGCGCTGTGCGAGGACATCGACGCGGTCGGCCGCGACGAGCAGTTCGCGCTGCTCGAGCGGTTCGCGCAACGCATCGTCGAGGTGATCCTCGCCGACGGACGCGTCGAGGCGGTCACCGTCTCCGTGCGCAAGATGCGCCCACCGGTCCCTCAGCAGCTCGACACGAGCGGCGTGCGCATCCATCGCGAGCGGTGATGACGCGCGCGTTCCTCGGTCTCGGATCGAACCTCGGGAACCGGCATCGGTTCCTGCGCGAAGCGGTGCAGGAGCTGCCCGACGTCGTCGCGACGTCGCGTCTCTACGAGACCGCACCGATGGGTGGCCCCGACGGCCAGGGGCCCTTTCTCAACGTCGTCGTGCAACTCGAGACCGAGCTCTCCGCGCGTGAGCTCCTCGATGCCGCCCAGGCGCGCGAGCAAGCGGCGCGCCGGGTGCGCAAGGAGCGTTGGGGGCCTCGAACCCTCGACGTCGACGTGCTGTGGATCGACGGGGTCACCGTCGACGAGCCCGACCTCGTCGTCCCGCACCCGCGCATGTTCCAGCGGGCGTTCGTCCTGCTGCCCTTGCGCGATCTGGCCCCCGACCTGATCCCGGCCGCCTTCGTCGACCCGCCACCGGCCGAAGTGCGCGCGATCGGGAACCTCTAGATGATCGGTCCCCATCAGGGTCGCTTGCGGTGATGCAG
>JBKJKR010000347.1:0-3754 GCA_046597135.1 Acidimicrobiales bacterium
TGGATGCGGCGCGACGTGGCGTCGTCGTTGCCGTGGCGTTCGAGCCAGCGTTGGCGTTCGTCGCCCTCGGGCACCGCCTCGGAGGAGATGAGCACGAGTGATGCGTCGTGGGTCACGGCGAGGTGCTTCGCCAAGACGTGACCGACCCCGCCGAGAGCACCCGTGACGAGGTACGTGCCGCCGCGACGGAACGTGATCGTGTCGGGCGGCGGCGCAGCGACCGGCAGGCGCACCGGTTCGGGCACGAGTCGCTTCGCGCCGCGTCGCGCGACGACCCGGTCGGTCGCGGCGAGCAGTTCATCGACGGCGGCAGCCGCACCTGCTGCTGCGGTGCCGGCTTCGAGGTCGACGAGCACGGTGGTGAGGTCGGGGTACTCGCCCGGCGCGACGAGCACCGTGCCGAGGGCCAGAGCGTCGACCGGTCGAGTGGCGATGCCGCTCGCCGCCGTGGCGCCACGGGTGACGACGGCGAGGCGCGCCACGCCGTCGGGATGGTTGCCGAGCGCGCGCGCCGCGTCGACGGTGTCACGAAGCCAGCGCGACGACGCCCGGTCGAGCTCGAGGGCATCGTTTCCGGCGGCGCCGATGACGGCGACGGCGCGTGCCGGGCCGAGGCGATCGGCGTCGAAGGACGTGGCCGTCCGCACGATCTCGCCGCGATGGCGCAGCTCGATCGAGATGGCGTCGACGAGCGGATCGTTGTCGTCGCCGATGAGCAACCACGGACCGACGGTGGCGGTGCGAACCGACACGAGCTCGCGTTCGATCCACTGCGGTTCCCAGAACCAATCGTCGAGGTTGTCGATGCGGGTGGGGCCGCTGCGCTTCGGCGTGGACGTGCCCGTGTCGGCGCCGGCCGCAAGGTTGGCGGCCGACGAACCTTCGGTGGTGCTGTAGCCGTTGCCCGGTTCGATCCAGTGGCGCTCGCCTTGGAACGGGTAGGTCGGCAGGCGAAGGCGACGATGACCTTCACCGCAGAACTGTTCGAGCGCGACGGGCACGCCGACGACCCACAACTTCGCGAATGCGTGGAGCGAGTGTGCGGTGTCGGCGATGGTGTCGTTGGGGTGGCGCAGCGACGGGATCACCGCAACTGGCTTGTTCTCCTCCTGGCGCCGTGCGTACGACGACAGCGACTGGCCGGGGCCGGCCTCGACCAGTGCGAGCGGCCCTTCGGCCAAGGCCGTGGCGAGGCAGTCGGCGAAGCGCACCGTGTTGCGGAGGTGATCGACCCAGTACTGCGGGTCGGTGGCCTGAGCCTCGGTGATCCAGGTACCGGTGAGGTTCGACAGGTAAGGCACTTGCGGCGACGCCAGCGTGACCTTGCGCACCGCGGCGAGGAACTCGGGCAGGATCGGGTCGAGGAGCGAGCTGTGCGCGGCTGCGGCGAGCGGGATGCGCGTGCAGGTGATGCCGTCGGCGGCGAGCCGCTCGTCGAATGCGTACACGTCGTCGGCGTGGCCCGACACGACGCACTCGTCGAAGGCGTTGACGGTGGCGAGCGAGATCGACGCCGGAAGGATCTCGCGTACCTGTGCCTCGGGAAGAGGCACCGCGAGCATCGCCGCGCCGACACCGCCGACGCGGGCCATGAGCCGGGCGCGCGTGACAACGAGGAACAACGTGTCCTCGAAGCTGAGCACGCCGCTGAGGTGCGCTGCGGCGTACTCGCCGAGGCTGTGGCCGATGAAGGTATTGGGGGTGACGCCCCAGGCCATGAACTGCTTGGCCAGGGCTACGGACGTGATGAACACCGCGGGGAGCGAGGCGTCGGCTTGGCGGAGCGCTTCGTCGTCGCCGCCGGGGCGCAGCAACGGTGTGAGGTCGAGCCCGTCGGCCAGCTTCTTCGTGAGCTCGACGCCTTCGTACATGACCTGGTGAAAGACGCTGAACCGCTCGTCGAGCCCAGCACCCATGCCGACGTATTGCGCGCCGCCACCCGGGAACATGAACGCGACGCCCGGAGCGGTGTCAGTGGCCTCGCCGTTCTGGCTGCGCCGGCGATCGGGGCTGCGAAGTTGCGCCACGGCGGTCGTGACGTCGGTGGCGGTGACCGCACGCCGGTGGGTCATGGCGCGACGGCCGGTGGTCAACGTGAACGCGACATCGGCGAGGTTGGTGCCCGGTTCGTTCTCGAGAAAACCCGCGAGGCGGGCCGCGGCATCATCGACCGCCTTGGCGCTGCGGCCCGAGAGCACGAGCACCTGCTCGGGCGCCGCGTCGGGTGTGGGGTCGTATGCGGGGGCCTCTTCGACGATGACGTGGGCGTTGGTCCCGCCGACTCCGAGTGAGCTGACGCCGGCGCGACGCGGCGAGCCGGGTGTGGCGGGCCACGGTGCAGCCTCACCCGAGAGGACGAACGGCGTGCGTTCGATGTCGAGCAGCGGACTCGGGCCCGTGTGGTTCGCGAGCGGGGGGAGCGTCTCGTGACGCAACGCCTGCACGACCTTGATGATGCTGGCCACTCCGGCCGCGGTGTCGAGGTGGCCGATGTTGGGTTTGGTCGACACGAGCCGGCAGAAGCCGTTCTCGTCGGTGGTCGCGCGGAAGCCCTCGGTGAGCGCCGCGACCTCGATCGGATCGCCGACCGCAGTGCCGGTGCCATGTGCTTCGAGGAGCGTGATGTCGCGCGCCGACAGGCCGGCGACCGCCAGCGCTTCCTTCACCACGTCGGCGTGGCCGTCGACGCTCGGCGCGAGGTAACCCACCTTGCGCGAGCCGTCGTTGTTGACTGCGCTGCCCTTGATGACCGCGAGGATGGGATCGCCATCGCGGTAGGCATCGGTGAGGCGGCGCAAGGCGACGACGCCCGCGCCGCTCGCGAGCACGGTGCCGCCCGACCGTTCGTCGAACGCGCGGCACATGCCGTCGGGCGCGAGGATCTCGCCTTCGTGATATCGGTACCCGCGGCCGTGCGGCACTTCGATGGTGACACCGCCGGCGATGGCCATGTCGGTCTCGAACGACAGCAGGCTCTGCACGGCCAGGTGGATCGCGACGAGCGAGGTGGAGCACGCCGTCTGCACGTTGATCGACGGGCCGCGCAGGTCGAGCCGGTACGACACGCCGGTGGCGAGGAAGTCCTTGTCGTTCGCGGTGTGGCGCAGCAGGAACCAGCCGACCTGGTCGACGAGCTGCGGGTTCGTCAGCAGGTTGTTGACGAGGTAGGTGTTCATGCCGCATCCGGCGAACACACCGACGGCACCGTCGAAGCGCTCGGGCACGTAACCCGCTGACTCGATCGCCTCCCAGGCGATCTCGTAGAAGTGGCGGTGCTGCGGGTCCATGATGGCCGCGTCACGCTTGCCGATGCCGAAGAACGCAGCGTCGAAGTGGTCGACCGCGGCGAGCACGCCGGCGCGCTTGACGTAGTCGGTCGCCTGCACGAGCGATGCGGGAAGCCCTGCCGCAAGCAGCGCAGCCGGGTCGAGATCGACCAGGCAGTCGTCGCCGTTGCGCACGCGTGTCCACAGTGCGTCGGCGTCGGGCGCGCCGGGGAACCGGCCCGACATGCCAACGATGGCGATGTCGGATTCGGGCAGGTCGTCAGCGTTCATGCAGTGCGTGTCCTCGGTTGGTGCGATGCCGATGCGCGGACGGCTCAGTCGCCGCCGCGGCGGTTGAGCGCGCGTCGGCGCATCGCGCCACGGTCGGTCGCGCTCGGGGCGGCTGATGCGCCGGTGTCGGGTCCGTCGCCCACCTCGGCCCCGGCCGCGGTCGCCGCGGATGCGGCGAGGTGCGCGGCGAAGGCGCG
>JBKJKR010000351.1:0-7480 GCA_046597135.1 Acidimicrobiales bacterium
CGAGCTGCGCCATGCGCGCGCCGTCGAGTTGGCCGAGAACCGAATCGAGCAGTCCACCCATGTGCTGACCCCTCCCTTTCGAAAGAGCGAATATACGACGTGGCGCCGATCCGAGCACGTGGGTAGCGTGCTCCCGACAACCAAACCGGGGAGCTCGGGGCAACCGGGCTGAGAGGACCGCACCACCACCGTGGGCCGCGGTCGACCCGTGAACCTGAACTGGGTAATGCCAGCGGAGGAAGCCATGCACCGACCGAGCCCTCGCCTTCGGGCCACTTTTCCCCTCGTCTTCGTCGCGCTCGTGAGCTTCTCGCTCGCGGCCTGCGGCGACGACACCGAGACCATCGACCAACGCGCGGCGGGCTGCATGTCCGAGCCCTCCGCCGAGCCCATCGACGCGGCCAAGGTCGCCGCAGCCGACACGAAGGGCACCGCGATCACGCTCGTCACCCACGACTCGTTCGAAGTGAGCGACGGCGTGCTCGACAAGTTCACCGAACAGACCGGCATCACGGTCACGTTGCTGTCGGGGGGCGACGCCGGCCAGATGGTCAGCCAAGCCGTGCTCACGGCGGGCAAGCCCATCGCTGACGTGATGTTCGGCATCGACAACACACTGCTCTGTCGTGGCCTGCTGGCCGAGTTGTTCACGCCGTACACATCCGCCGCGCTCGCCGACGTTCCCGACACCATCGAGCTCGACCGCTTCCATCGTGTGTCGCCGATCGACGTGGGCGACGTGTGCCTCAACTACGCGAAGTCGGCGTATGCCTCCGCCGCACCACCGAAGTCACTCGACGACCTCACCACCACGGCGTTCAAGGACGCGTTCGTCACGGAGAACCCCGAGACGAGCTCGCCCGGCCTCGCATTCCTGCTTGCGACCGTGGCCAAGTACGGCGACCCCGGTTTCGAGTCGTACTGGAAGAAGCTGCGAGACAACGGTCTCGAGGTCGCGTCCGGTTGGGAACAGGCCTACAACGAGTCGTTCGGCGGCGGCAGGGGCCCGCGCACCGTGGTCACGTCGTACGCCACGAGCCCCGCCGCCGACCTGATGTTCGCCGATCCACCGATCACCGAGCCCACCATCGGCGTCGTCGAAGACTCGTGCTTCCGTCAGATCGAGTTCGCCGGCGTCCTCGCCGGCACGAAGCATCCCGAAGCCGCGGCCAAGCTCGTCGACTTCCTTCTCTCGACGACCTTCCAAGAGGACATCCCCGCGAACATGTTCGTGTTCCCGGCCAACGCCAAGGCGGCCCTACCGAAGGAGTTCACGTCGACCGTGCGCCTCCTCGACCAGCCGCTCACGCTCGACCCGGCGCAGATCGAGGCCAAGCGCGACGACTGGACCGAGCGGTGGACCAAGGCCGTCCTGCGCTGAGCCCGCAGCGCGCACCACGCGGACGCAGTGGCGCCTTGCGGGGATGGCGCGGCGCAGTCGCCGCCGCGCTGCCGCTCGCGTTCCTGGCGGTCTTCTTCGCCTACCCGGTGGGGTCCGTCATCGCGCGCGGGTTCGACGGCAGTGGTCGGGTGCGGCCCGGCGACGTGCTGGGCGACGCGGCCACGTGGCGCATCATCTGGTTCACGACGTGGCAAGCCGCGGTCTCGACGGTGCTCACGCTCGCCGCCGGCATGCCGGCCGCGTGGGCCGTGGCCCGCAACGACTTTCGCACGCGACCGCTCGTACGGGCGCTCGTGGTGGTGCCGTTCGTCATGCCGACGGTAGTGATAGGCGCGGCGCTGCGCTCGACGTTCTCGCGCCTCGGCCTCGACGACGGCGCCGTGAACCTCGACCAGTCGGTCTGGGCCATCCTCATCGCGCACGTCATCTTCAACGTCGCAGTGGTCGTACGCGTGGTCGGGGGTTACTGGGCGCTGATCGATGTCCGCCTCGTCGAGTCCGCACGCGTGCTCGGCGCGACGCGGCGCACCGTGTGGCGCGAGGTGACGCTGCCCCACCTCAAGCCGGCGTTGTGGTCCGCGGCGACGATCGTGTTCCTCTTCTGCTTCACGTCGTTCGGCGTGATCCTCGTCGTGGGTGGGCCTCGCCACGCCACCGTCGAGACCGAGATCTGGCGCTACGCCACGCAGCGCACCGACTTCACCACCGCAGCCGTCCTGGCCTGTGTGCAGCTCGCGTTCGTCGTGACGCTCGTGGTGGCGTCGTCTCGCGCCGAGCGATTGGCCGCGGCGCGCACCGCCTTGCGCCAGGAGCCGCGCGCACCCCGTCTGCGCACGCGACGCCGCAAGGCACTCGTCGCAGCGATCGTCGTGGTCACGCTTGCGGTACTGCTGCTGCCACTCGCGGTGCTGGTCGAACGGTCGTTGGCAGTGGGCGACGGCTACGGGTTCGCGCACTACCGGGCACTCGCCCACCGCGACGAACGGCGCGCGCTGCTGGTGCCCCCCATCGCCGCCGTTCGCAACTCGCTCGTCATCGCCACGCAGGCCACTGCGCTCGCGCTGGTGATCGGCGGGCTGGCCTCGTTCGTGGTCGTCAACGGCCGCCGGATCCTCGGCCGCGTGCTCGACGCCGGGCTCATGGTGCCGCTCGGGACGAGTGCGGTCACGCTCGGCTTCGGCATCCTCATCGCGCTCGACGAGCCGCCGCTCGACCTGCGCACGTCGCCGTTCATCGTCCCCCTCGCACAGGCCGTGGTCGGCGTACCGTTCGTCATGCGCGCCGTCGTACCGATGCTGCGGTCCATCGATGACCGGCTGCGCGAGGCGGCCGCGACCCTGGGTGCCTCACCCGACCGGGTGCGTCGCGAGATCGACCTGCCGATCGTCCGACGTGCGTTCGCAGCAGCCGCCGGTTTCGCGTTCGCCGTGTCACTCGGCGAGTTCGGCGCAACCGCCTTCCTGGTGCGCCCTGACCGACCGACCCTGCCCGTCGCGATGTTCCGCCTGCTCGGCCAACCCGGCTCGTCGTTGCGCGGTCAGGCCATGGCGCTCGGCGTGGTGCTCACCATCATCACCGTTGCGTGCGTGGCGCTGATCGAGCGGGCCCAACGCGGCCGGCAGGTGGGTTGGTGAACGCCATGGGGGTGGGTCGGCCAGGCCTCGCGATCGACGACGTGGTCGTGCGCTATGGCGACGCCGCCGCGGTCGACGGTGTCACGCTCGACGTTGCGCCGGGTGAGATCGTCGCGGTCATCGGGCCGAGCGGCTGTGGCAAGAGCTCGTTGCTCCGTGCGGTCGCCGGACTCGAGCCGTTGCACCGTGGGGCGGTCCGGTGGGCGGGCACCGACCTGGCCCCGGTCGCGGTTCATCAGCGCGAGTTCGGGCTCATGTTCCAGGACCACGTCCTGTTCCCGCACCGCGACGTCGGCGAGAACGTCGCGTTCGGCCTTCGCATGCATCGCGCCGGCGCGCACGAGCAACGGGAGCGGGTGGCCGAGATGCTAGGGCTCGTCGGGCTCGCCGGCTTCGAGCGACGACGGGTCGACGAGTTGTCGGGCGGCGAGGCGCAACGCGTCGCGCTGGCCCGAGCACTCGCACCACGTCCTCGTCTGTTGATGCTCGACGAGCCGCTCGGTTCGCTCGACCGCTCGCTGCGGGAGCGCCTGGCCATCGACATCCGCACCACCGTGCGCGAGCTCGGCGTCGCCGCGCTGCACATCACGCACGATCAGGACGAGGCGTTCACGGTTGCCGACCGTGTCGCCGTGATGCGCGGCGGACGCATCGTGCGGGCCGAGGCGCCCCACTCGTTGTGGCGCGATCCAGGCACCGAGTTCGTGGCCCGCTTCCTCGGCCACCGTGATGTGCTCCCCGTCGCAGTCGCCGCGCGGCTGGGTTTCGCCATCGATCCCGCGCCCGCGGACGGTGTGGTCCTGTTGCCCGGCGCGCTCGTGCTCGACCCGCACGGCGCGACTGCCGCGCGGGTGATCGAGGCCCGGTTCGGTTCGGTTGCCGTGTGGGCCGAGGTCGCGGTCGACGGCGTCGATGCACCGCTCACCTTGACCGCGTCGCACGGCTCACCCGAGGCGTCGGCGATCCTCGCCCTCGTCCCCGGCGAGACCACGACGTTGACGCCGCGACCGCACCTCACCGCCCCGGTCCTCCTCGAGCCCTAGACATCCTGCGCGCCCTCCGACTGCCGCCCGCATCGCCTACTTGAGGAGGATTTCGACGCGCCCGGTGTCGAAACGCTCCAGACGTTGCGCGCTGTGCCTACGACCGCGCGTCGCCAGAGCGGGCACCACCAGGGCCGTGCCAGCGGTGCACCATCGGTAGGATCGGGTCATGGACGCCGATGACGTGATGGCTGCGAACCAGGCGTTCTACGACGCGCACGAGCAGCGCGACCTGGCCGCGATGACCGCGGTGTGGGACAACACGGAGCGGGCGGTGTGCGTGCACCCGGGCTGGCCGATCCTTCGTGGTTGGCCCGCGGTCGAACAGTCGTGGCGCGGCATCTTCGAAGGGCCGGGTCGAAACCAGTTCATCGTCACCAACGACTCGGTGTCCGTCGAGGGCGACCTCGCGTGGGTCACGCTCGACGAGAACCTCGTCGATGTCGCAGCCACCGGCACCATCGCGGCCACCAACCTCTTCGCCCGCACGCCGGCGGGTTGGAAGCTGGTGCTGCACCACGGTTCGCCGGTGATGTTCCGGGGCTGATGTCAGTCGGCGAAGGGGGCGAGCACGCGTGCGAGGTCGTCGATGACCGCCGGTGACACCGGTGCTTCGAGGTACACGATGCCCAGGTCGAGCCCGGAACCTGCGTAGACCTCGGCTTGGCGGGCCACATCGTCGACGGTCTTGTTCGGCCACATGAGCAGGTGGGTCGACGCAGTGATCTCGGCGGCGTCGCGGCCGATGTCGGCGCAGTGGCCACGAAGGACGTCGAGCTTGCGGCGGAAGTCGTCGGCGGTGCCGCCCGGGAAGTTCCAGTGTTGCGCGTACTTCGCGGCGATGCGCAGCGTGCGCCTCTCGCCCCCGCCGCCGATGACGATGGGCGGATGCGGGCGTTGCGGACCCTTCGGCTCGTTGCGCGCGTCGGTGAGGGCGACGTAGCGACCCTCGAACGTGACCGAGCGATCGCGCAGCAACGCGACTGTGCAGTGCACGGATTCCTCGAACCGGTCGAAGCGCTGCTTCAACGTGCCGAGCTCGATCCCGTAGGCCGCGCACTCCCGCTCGTTCCACCCGGCACCCAGGCCGAGATCGAGGCGGCCGTTGCTCACGATGTCGAGCGCGGCGGCCATGTTCGCGGTGACCGCAGGATGGCGGTACACGACACCGTTCACCATGCTGCCGATGCGGATGCGCGACGTGGCCTGTGCGAGCGCGCTGAGCGTGACCCAGCTCTCGAGGCACGGCCCTTCCCAGTCGCCGTAGATCGGGTAGAAGTGGTCGAACGTCCACGCCGACTCGAAGAACGGGTTGTCGTCCGCGGCCCGGAACAGGTCGAGCAGCTCGGGCCACGTGCAGTGCTGGGGCATCAACTTCACACCGAATCGCATGAGGCCACAGTAGGCCCGACCCCGGGCACCCATCGACCGGAGTTGTTAGCGTCCGCTCGACGCAACTGGGGGAAACCGGCGGCGGCGGGGGGACGGGATCATGGAGTTCGGCATCTTTCTGCAGGGCCATCTACCGGGGCCCGACGCATTCGACCGCGCCCGAGAGCACGAGATGTTCATGCAGGAGGTCGAGTACGTGATGTGCGCCGACCAGAACAACTGGAAGTACGTGTGGGTCTCGGAACACCACGCGCTCACCGAGTACAGCCACACCTCCGCGAGCGAGGTGTTCATGGGCTACTGCGCCGCACGAACTTCGCGCATCCACCTGAGCTCGGGCATCTTCAACCTCTCGCCACGCGCCAATCACCCCGTGCGCAACGCCGAGCGGGTCGCGATGCTCGATCACCTGACCGAGGGCCGCTTCGAGTTCGGCACCGGTCGCGGCGCGGGCAGCCATGAAGTGGGCACGTTCAACATCCACGACCCGTCATCGACGAAGAGCGAGTGGGACGAAGTGATCTGGGAGCTCCCTCGCATGTGGGCCCAGCACGACTACACGTTCCAGGGCACGCACTTCTCGCTCGACGTCCCCCACAACATCCTGCCGAAGCCGTACGGCAACAGCCACCCACCGATCTGGGTGGCGTGCGGCAACCCGCCGACGTTCGAGAAGGCGGGGCGTCACGGCATCGGCGCGATCGGATTCAACTTCAACACCATCCACGAGATGAAGCCGATGATCGACTCGTACAAGCAAGGGATCGCCGAGTGCGAGAACCCCGTCGGCGAGTACATCAACGACAACGTCATGCTCACCAACGCGGTGCTCTGCTTCGAGGACCGCGACAAGGCACGCCGACTCGCACTCGACGCGCGGCGCGGCTATCTCGTCACCCTGGTGCAGCTGTACCACGACACGTTCCCGCACCGCGAGGGCACGCCCACGTGGCCTGAGCCGGCGCGTGCGCTCCCGGCCGACATGCTCGACACGGTCGTCGACAGCGGCCTGTTGCTGTGCGGCAATCCCGACGAGGTCATCGAGCAGCTCAAGATCTACGAGCAGACCGGCGTCGACCAGGTGAGCTTCGGCATGCCGGGCAACCTGGCCTACGACGACGTTCTCGAGCTCATCGAGACGTTCGGCAAGTACGTGATCCCGGCGTTCGACAAGGACCCCGTGCACTCCACGACGCACCACCGGAACACCGCCAAGCCGAAGTTCCCCGCGTTCAACACGCCACCCGCTGCGATCGCCACGCAGTACAACAGCTGAGCGAGGACCCGTGCCCGTCCATCCTGGAATCCAACCGATCATCGATGCGATGCGGAACATGCCCGCCACCGAGGACGGTGGCGACACCGACGCGTCCGACGTGGTGCAACGACGCACCGCGATGGATGCGATGACCGCAAACACCTTCCTGTCGGTGTCGGCCGAGGGCCCGCGAATGGCGAAAGAGATCACGCACATCGTCGCGGTCGACGGAGGCGAGATCCGCGTGCGGGCCTACTACCCGCGCACCGACGGTCCACTCCCCGCCTACCTGTCTATCCACGGGGGCGGCTGGTGGCTCGGCAACATCGACCTCTACGACCACAGCTGTCGCGCCACCGCAGCGGCGGCCGACGCAGCCGTGTTCGCCATCGGGTACCGACTTGCCCCCGAGCATCGCTTCCCCACGGCGGTCGAGGACTGCTACGCCGCGCTCTGCTGGGTGGCCGCGAACGCCGACACCCTGGGCATCGACGCGGATCGCCTCGCGGTCGGCGGCGGCAGCGCGGGCGGCAACCTCGCGGCGGCGGTCGCGCTCATGGCCCGCGACCGACATGGGCCGAGGTTGTGCGCGCAGCTCCTCGACATACCGGCCACCGATCTCACGATGCAGTCACCGTCGATCGGATCGAACGGGAACGGCTACATGCTCACGAAGACCGGCATGGAGGAGTGCCGATCCTTCTATGCCCCCGACCCCGATGTCTGGCTGAACCCCTACGCCTCACCGCTG
>JBKJKR010000483.1:0-9797 GCA_046597135.1 Acidimicrobiales bacterium
CACCCCCGACGACATGTTCGCGGCCCGGACGAACGTCGGGGACGCCGGTGACATGGCCCGGGTGGGGACGGTGACGGCGCGCGCAGCAGCGTACGCGGAGCCGGCGCCGGCCACCGATGCACCGAGGACCACCACGAGCGACACGACGACCGGCAGGGCGACGCGCACGGTGGCCGCCGAAGCGGCGCGCACCCACCGACTCCGAGGACCGGGCGAAGGGCGGGTCAGGTCAGTTCGCGCACTGCGGCGGTGATCTTCGACCGGAGCTGCAGGACTGCTTTGGTGTGGATCTGGCAGACCCGGCTCTCGGTGACGCCGAGCACCTGGCCGATCTCGGCCAGGGTGAGCCCCTCGTAGTAGTAGAGCGTGAGCACGATCTTCTCGCGCTCGGGCATGCGGTTGATCGATTGCGCCAGCAGCTGACGCATCTCCTCGACCTCGTAGGCCCCCACCGGCCCGTCGCCCGAGTCGGGGATGGTGTCGCCGAGTGTCATGGATTCGCCACGCTCGCCACCGACCGAGAGCAGTTCGTCGAGTGCCACGATGCCCACGAACGAGAGCTGCCCGAGCAACGCCTGGAACTGCTCGTCGGACAGACCCAACTCGGCGGCGACCTCGTCGTCGTTGGGGGTACGACGGTGCACCGCCTCGAGCTTGGCGTAGGCCCGTTCGAGCGACCGGGCCTTGGCCCGGACCGAGCGCGGCACCCAGTCGATGGATCGCAGCTCGTCGAGGATCGCGCCCTTGATGCGGGCGATGGCATAGGTCTCGAACTTGTAGCCGCGGGCAGGATCGAACTTCTCGACGGCGTCGATGAGTCCGAAGATGCCGTAGCTGATGAGATCGGCCTGTTCGACGTTCTGGGGCAGACCCACGGCGACGCGGCCGGCGACGTACTTGACGAGCGGTGAGTAGTGCACCAGCAACTGGTCGCGGACGTCCTGGTCGCGGTGCGACTTGTACGCCAACCAGAGGTCGTCGATCTCGTTCAGCTGCTCGTCGGGCATGGTCGAACTCCCCTACGCCCTCGGGTGCGTGGCGCGATGGACGCGCTGAAGTCGTTCTTTGCTGACGTGGGTATAGATCTGCGTCGTGCTCAGATCGGCGTGTCCCAGCAGTTCTTGCACAGCTCGAAGATCGGCACCGCCATCCAAAAGATGAGTTGCGAATGTGTGTCGAAGGGCATGGGGATGCGTTGGGCTCATACTTCGTCGGTCGAGAATGCGCCGGATGTCCCGAGGGGTCAGGCGAACACCCCGGTTGTTGCAGAACAAGGCGCGCGCCGCATCGACGTCGCGTGTGGTCACCGAGGACCGATGATGCTCGAGCCAGCGCGCGAGCGATGCACATGCCGGCGCGGACAACGGCACGACACGTTGCTTGCCACCCTTGCCCCACACCGTGACCCGCTCGCGAGCGAGGTCGAGGTCGGCGACGCCCAGTGAGCACACCTCGCTGACCCGCAGCCCGCTGCCGTAGAGCAACTCGAGCACGGCATCGTCGCGTGCCCGGGTGGAAGCATCGCCCGCCAGCGCGCGGGGCGTCGGTTCGTCGAGCAGGACGGTGAGCTCGTCGTCGCGCAGGATCCGCGGCAGCCGGGCTTCGCCGCGAGGTGTCGAGAGTCCGTTGGTCGGGTCGCGGTCGACCAACCCGCGCCGGCGCGCCCAGTCGAAGTACCGACGCACCACGGAAGCCTTGCGGGCGATGGTGCGCCGCGCGAGCTGCTGCGAATCGAGGTAGGCCAGATACCGGCGCACGCCGCGGCGGTCGACGGCCGACGGATGCGCGAGCCCGTTGTGCTCGGCCCATACGCGGAACGCCGCGAAATCGCGGGCGTAGACCGCTCGGCTCGCGTCGTTCAACGCGGTCAGCGACGCAACGAACGACTCGCCTTCCCACGCCATGACCGGATCCTAGCCACGCCGCGACCACACCGGCGACCATCGCCACCACGCAAAGTGACATTTTCACGTCCTCCGCTCGTGCTGTCCAGCCAGTGGTGCGTGGACGTGGTCACTGGCCACGCGTTCGAACCAACCGTGGGCGGTGACCACCCAGCCCTGGGCCACGAGTCGTTCGAGGGAGTCGGCGGCGTCGAGGAGCGACGTGCCGGCGCGCTCGGCCAACACCTCGAGCTGTGCAGGTGTCCATCCGAACGCGTCGAGCACGCGCCGGCCCGCCGCATCCGGCCCTGGTCTCGAGTCGCGACGAGCACGCCTCGCCCCCTCGCTCAGCCCTATGGCCATGAGGATGTCGTCGAGGTCGCACGCCATGCCGCCGCCGTCGCGAACCAGTGCATTGGTCCCTCGCGACGCAGGGCTGTGCACCGAGCCGGGAACCGCCAGCACGGTGCGGTTCCGGCGGCTGGCCGCGGCCACGGTGAGCATGGAGCCGCCGGCCTCGTGCGACTCGACGACCACCACCACGTCGGCGAGCGCGGCGATGATGCGATTGCGAGCCGGGAAGTGCAACGCGGTCGCGCCCAGGCCGAGCGGATACTCGCTGAGCACGAGCCCACGTGTGGCGACCTCGTGCCACAACGCTTCGTTGCGGCGCGGGTAGACGATGTCGAGCCCGCTACCCACCACGGCGATGGGCGGGGTCGGGCCACGCAACGCGCCGCGATGGGCGGCGGCATCGATGCCGAGCGCCAGACCGGACACGATCGCCACGCCGGCGTGAGACAACGCCTGGGCCCAATCTGCGGCGAGGTCGCGGCCATAGGTGCTGGCCCGACGGGTACCGATGATGGCGACACGCGCGCCCGTGCGGACATCGGGGTTGCCCTTGTTGAAGAGCACGAGCGGGGCCTCGATGTCGTCGACCAGATCGGGCGGATATGCCGACGAACCGAGGACGGAGATCCCGACGCCGGCTGCGTGGTGCGAAGACCAGAGCTGATCGGGGTCGATGCGAGATGCCCGGCGCTGCCACGTGCGGGCGACGTCCTCCGGCAGGTTGATGCCCGGTGATCCCTTGAGCACGCGCTGCCAGGCGACTTCGGCCCCGTAGCGGAAGACCAGTTCGTTCAGCTGGCGCGGGAACGGATCGACTGCGGCGAGTGCGACGACGAACTTGGCATCGCCCGGGCGCAGCACACCGGCCGGCTCGGCCGCCCGCTGCGCCCGCGGTGCTGGATGCTCAGCCGGCATTGGTCCACCCCTCGAGCATGGGAAGCGAGGCCCGCAGCGCAAGCGCGAGCGCGACGTGGCTCCGCCGCAGAGGCCCCGGTGGCCCCCCGTCGATCTCGTCGAGGTCGGCGATGGTACGGGCGACCGATCGAAGCCGGGTGAGGCCACGGGCGCTGATGCGTCCGTCGCGAAGCGCACCCTCGAGCACGCCGGCGGCCGCGTCGTCGAGCGGAGCGTGGCGGTCGAGCAACGGGCCGGACAACGCCGCGTTCGCTGACACCCCACGGGCCCGGGCTCGCGCCCGGACCGCAGCGACACGCACGGCCACCGTGGCCGAAGGCTCCCCTGGCGCGCCGCGGAGCAACTCCTCGGCCGCTGGACGCTGCACGTCGATTCGCAGATCGAAGCGGTCGAGCAGGGGTCCCGATACCCGGCGGTGATAGCGCGCCCGGCTGCTGTCGGAGCATCGACAGAACCCCGGGCCGCCCCCGAAGCCGCACGGACAAGGGTTCATGGCGCCGACGAGCAGGAACCGCGCCGGGAAGGTGACCGAGCTGTGCGCCCTGCTGACCCGGACCACTCCCTCCTCGAGCGGCTGGCGCAGCGCATCGAGCGCGCTCGGTTGGAACTCGCCCAGTTCGTCGAGGAACAGCACGCCGCCCGTGGCCAGGCTGATCTCGCCGGGGCGCATCATGCCGGTACCGCCCCCCACCATGGCAACGGACGAGAGCCCGTGATGCGGGGCGCGCAGCGGGGGTGACGTGAGCAAGCCGCCGATGGGCAACGTCTCGCCGGCCGCCGAGTGGATGCGCGTGGCCATGAGCGCATCGGCCCGATCGAGCTCGGGTAGCAGGCCGGGCAACCGCCGAGCCAGCATGGTCTTGCCCGACCCGGGTGGGCCGACCATGAGCAGGTGATGACGCCCCGCGGCCGAGATCTCGAGTGCCTTGCGGGCGAGCGAGTTGCCGCGCACATCGGCGAGATCGGGTGGCGGCACCCGGGGCTCGGGCGAAGCGACGGACACCGGGAGGTCGGGCCACGGTGCCGCGCCTTTGAGCGCGGCCACCACCTCGTTGAGATGGGACACCCCCCGAACCTCGCCCTCGGCCACCAAGCGGGCGTGCGCTGCGTTCGCCGCGGCGACCACCGTGGTCACCGCGCCGAGCGCGCCCACGAGCGGCACCGCACCGAGCACCGGCCGCACCGCTCCGTCGAGGCCGAGCTCGCCCAGGAAGGCCATGCCTTCGAGGGCCGCCGGCGGTAGGACACCGGCTGCGGCCAGGATGCCCACCGCAATGGCGAGGTCGAGCCCGGCGCCCGCCTTGGGCACACCGGTGGGCGCCAGGTTGACCGTGATGCGGGTGGATGGCCACGGATGGTCGCACGACAGCACGGCGGCGCGGACCCGGTCACGCGATTCCCGGCACGAGGCGTCGGGCAGGCCCACCACCGTGTACGAGGGAAGGCCGTTGGACACATGGATCTCGACGGTGACCTGGCACCCATCGATGCCACGCAAGGTGGCGGAACGAACTGCGGCGAGCATGGCGCGGCACTCTCCCGGACTGGACAACCGAGAGGGCGTGCGTGCCCCGAAGCGGCGACCGGCGAACACTCGACCGATCAACGTGCGGAGCATACCCAGCGCCTCGGACAGTCAGCCGGGCGACGAGCACCGATCGCAGCGGGCGAGTGCCGGCACGGCATACTTCGCCCATGGGATTCGACCCGACGCGCAAGCACAAGCGGACACGCTTCGACTACTTCTACGTGGCTGCGAGCGTGCTGGTGTGCATCGTGCTCGTGAGTTGGGCCCTGCTCAGCTGAGGGCGTGGTGCGCGAACCCGACGACCTCGACGCGACCGCGCTCGGACCCCTGCGGATCCGGCGGGTCCAGCCCTACGAAGCCCGCAAGGACTACACGTGCTCCGGTTGCGGGCGCGTCATCGCCAGTGGCACGGGCCACTACGTGGTCGTGCCCGACGAAGCACCCGACCTGCGGCGGCACTGGCACCGCGGCTGCTGGGACAACCCGGAGCGCCCGGGCGTGGTCAGAACGCGGCCTCGATGATCTCGACGGTGGCACCGCGCACCGACGCCACGTCGAAGCGGATCGTGGGGGCCCGTACGTCGTTCTCGCCGAGGTAGCGGAAGGCGAGGGTGCGCAACCGACGTTGCTTGCGCCAGTCGACGGCCTCGGCCGGCAGGCCGAACCGGTCGCTCGAGCGTGTCTTGACCTCGCAGATGACGACCACGCCGGGGCGGGCCAGGACGAGATCGATCTCGCCCGTGCGGCCGGCGCGCCAGTTCTGCGCCAGCACGGTGTACCCCATGGCGCGGTAGTGCTCGGCGGCCCGTTCTTCGCCGGCGCGACCCAAGGTGATGTTGTGGCTGCCCATGACCCCAACCTACGAAGGGGGTGTGACAGCGGCGGACCTCAGCGGTCGCGCTTCTCCTTGACCTTCGACGCAGCCTTACCCACGCGATCGCGCATGTAGTAGAGCTTGGCGCGGCGCACGTCGCCCCGGCTCACGCGCTCGATCTTGGCGATGATGGGTGAGTGCACCGGAAAGGTGCGCTCGACGCCGACGCCGAAGCTCAGCTTGCGCACGCGGAACGTCTCACGGATGCCACCGCCCTGCTTGCCGATGACGAGACCCTCGAACACCTGGACCCGCTCGCGGTTGCCTTCGACGACGCGGACGTGCACCCGCACGGTGTCGCCCTCGCGGAACTCGGGTACGTCGGCGCGGAGACTCAGCTGGTCAACGACATCGGTGGGATTCATGGCGGCAAACTCCTGCGTCGCGGTTGCGCGGGCCTGGCGCGGAAGGGCTGCCTGGGCCGACGGGGCAGTCTAGGTGATCAGAACCCGGGCTCCAATCACGGGCGCAGGATTCCGCAGCCGGTCGGGTGAACCGTTCCGGTGCCATGGCGGGCTAGCCGCCGAAAAGGAGCTCTTGGACCTGGGCCGCCTGCTCGCGCCGGCCGCACTCGCCGAGCACTGCGGCCAGCCGGACCGCGGCTTCGAACCCCTGGCCGTTCGGCAGGGACAGGAGGCGCTCGGCGAGCTGCACGCCGAGCTCGCGGCGACCCACGTAGTCGATGACCTGGCGCTTCGCCGGTCCTTCGGGCTCGTCGATGAGGGCGACCGCCACGGCCTGCACCCCACGCGCCTCGTCGGCGCCCGTTATCTCGAGGGCTGCGATGAGGCACCGGCTGACATAGGTGCGGTCGCCGACCTCGACGAGCGCAGCACGTGCCTTGGGTACGTTGCGCTCCTGGAGGAAGCTCCAGGCGATGATCTCCCCGGCCAGGGCCCGGTGCTCGGGCGACGGGCGACCTGACCTGACGGCCTCGGCTTCGACGCGTGCGGCGTCGGTATCGCCGCGAGCCAGGAGCGAGAAGCCACGGGCGAGCCGCTCGGCCGGCTTGGCCTTGACGGGCTTCGGCGGTTTCGGCTCACGTTCGGCCCGGGGGCGCCGGCCTGGACCGTCGCCCCGGTCACGAGGTTCGGGCCGAGATCGTGCTCCCCCGCCGTGGGCCAACGAGCCCTCGTAACCGGGGTGGAGGAACGACACCCTCGAGCCTTTGAGCTTCATGAAGTTCTGCACGGCGAGGATGAGTCCGAACAAGAAGATGTACGCGTTGTCGCGGTCCACCGCGAGCGCCCAGCCACCGGCGATGATGGCCACGGTGATCGACACCCAGTGCACCAGCGGCATGTTCCCGTTGCGGTTGCGGAGCTGCGTGATCGCGGTGAGCACCTGACCGCCGTGGAGCGGCCAGATCGGCAGGAGGTTGATGATCGACCACCAGAAGTTGACCTGGTAGAGGTCGTACGCCAGGTGCCAGAGGAAGTCGGCCCCCGGGTCGCTCGGGGTCTGGCCCCAGAACCAGTAGCGGGTCGGGAGCCCGACCAGCAGCAACATCGTGACCGGGCCGGCGAGGTGCACGACGATGTTCTGCTTGGGGGTCAGTCCACCGGGGTGCGTGGTGACCGCGCCCATGCCGTGCAGGGCGATGGCCGCAGGCCGCCGATAGCGGGCAAGGGCGAATGCGTGGACGAGTTCCATGGCGAGCACCGAGACCACCAGGACCACGACCCAGAGCAGCACCCAGAGCAGGCCGTTCTTGCCGCGCGACTGGTTGAGGCCGAGCATGGCCGCGGCGATGAAGTGGAAGAGCTCGATCTCGACCGGGATGCGTCCGAGACGGAACCGGAGTGTGGGCATCCCGTACATCAGCGTTCCTGTCGGCGGCCGGTGTCGGGTGCTGAGGGACCGGGCACCAGGTCGTCGATCGCCGCTTCGACGTGGTGCAGTTCGTGCTCGCGCAGTGCTCGCCGATCGTCGCCGGTGAGCGGGCCACGCTCGACCAGCAGATCGGGGCGCGACGCGAGCGTTCGAGCGAGGGATTGCGCGCGCCGCCACCGGGCCACCCGTGCATGGTCGCCGGATCGGAGCACGTCGGGTACGGCGAGGCCCCGGAACTCGGCCGGCCGCGTGTAGTGGGGGTATTCGAGCAGGCCGGCGCTGAACGACTCGTCGTCGGCCGACGTGGCGTTGCCCATGACGCCGGGAACGAGCCTGCTCACCGCTTCGAGCACCACCATCGCCGCGACCTCTCCACCGGACAGAACGTAGTCGCCGATCGAGAGCTCGCCGTCGATGAGGTGACTTCGCACTCGTTCGTCGACGCCTTCATAGCGTCCGCAGAGCATGGTGAAGCCGTCGAGTGCCGCCAGCTCACGGGCGAACGCCTGGTCGAACCGACGCCCGGCCGGGCCGAGGTACAGCAACGGACGAGGAGGCGCGACCGCTTCGACGGTCGCGAAGATCGGCTCGGGCGCGAGCACCATGCCGGCGCCGCCGCCGAACGGCGCATCGTCGACCGAGTGGTGCGGATCCGTGGTCACGGACCGCAGGTCGTGGACCCGCACGTCGATCAGGTGCCGCTCGCGCGCCTTGCCGAGCAGGCTGCGCCCGGCGAAGTCCTCGACCATGTCGGGAAAGATCGTCAGGACATCGATGCGCAGCGGATGCGCCACCGGCTCAGGCAAGCTCGAAGAGACCGTCGGGGACGTCGACGTCGACGCGTTCACGGGCGACGACGCCCGTGACGAACCGCACGGGGACCAGCGCGCCGGTGTCGAGCTCGAGCAGGTCGCTCGCCGGATTGGCGAGCACCTCGACGACCCGCCCGCGGCGCACGCCCCCGGAATCGATGACCTCGGCGCCGATGAGGTCGTGGACCCACAGCTCGTCGGGGTCGTCGAGCGGGGGGGCCCACAGCGGGCAGCCGCGCAGCTCGTCGGCCCCTTCACGGCCTTTGACGCCGGCGAAGGTGACCAAATAGCGGTCGTGATGCGGCTTCGAGGCGACCACCTGGAGGGTGCCGTGCGGCGTGTGCAGCACGGTGCCGGGCGCCACGCGCTCGACCCGGTTGGTGGTCAACCGGACGATCACGTCGCCGCGCACCCCATGGGGCTTTTCGATGCGGCCGACCTCCAAGAACGCGTTGGCGTCCGGGGTGGGATCCGCCGGTGAGCCCGACATCACCTGATCAGTCGAGGAACTCGACATCGACCTCGACGCCGTCGCGCACCGCAGCGGTGGAGCGCACCACGGTACGGATGGCATTCGCGGTACGACCCCGCTTGCCGATCACGCGGCCGAGGTCGCCCGGGGCGACCCGGACGTTCAGCGTGGTCTTGCCCCGGTCCTCGGCCACCTCGACGCCTACGGCATCGGGGTTGTCGACGAGCTGGCGGGTCAGGTATTCGAGGACCGCAGTCGCATGGGCGACGGTCGGGGCGGTCGTGCCGTCGAGCTCGAGGCTCACTTGGGCGTCGCCTCGGCAGCGGCGGACGCGTCGGCCGCAGCGATCTTGAGCAGCTTGGCGACCCGATCGGTGGGCTGGGCGCCGCTCTTGATCCAGTGCGCCGCACGCTCGTTGTCGATCACGATGCGCGAGGGGTCCTGGCGGGGTTCGTAGGTGCCGATGATCTCGATGAAGCGGCCGTTGCGCGGCGAGCGCGCATCTGCGGCGACGACGCGGTACGTCGGTTGCTTGGTCTTGCCCATCCGCATGAGGCGGAGCTTCACTGCCACTGTTCTTCTCGTTCCTTCTTGGCCGAGCCCGCGGTTCGATGGGGCTCGTTCGGTGTGCGGACGCTTGCGGAGCGACGGAAGCCGCCGGAGCTACCGACGGACCGCCCCCACGTCGGGAGACCCGACATCGTGCGCCGGGACGCCAGGCTAGTTCAAACCGGCGGGATTTCCTTGCTAGGGCCGCTACGCCCGGGCGGGACGAGCCTTCAGGACCTCGAGCGCCTCGTCGGCGTGGCTGTTCATGCGGAACTCGCTGGCGATGCGGGCCAGGATGCGGCGATCGGTGTCGATCACGAACGTGGTGCGCTTGAGCGGCGACAGTCCGAGCAACCCGCGGCTGACCCCGAGCTGGGTGGCCACGACCCGGTCCGGGTCGGACAACAGCGGGTAACCGAACGAGTGCTTGGCCGAGAACTGGGCCTGCTTGTCGACCTGGTCGCCGCTGATGCCCACCGGCTGGGCACCGACCGCGGCGAACTCTTCGCGCTGGTCGTGAAAGTGGCAGCTCTCCTTGGTGCACCCGGTGGTCATGGCCGCCGGATAGAAGAACAGC
>JBKJKR010000485.1:0-5995 GCA_046597135.1 Acidimicrobiales bacterium
CCCTCCGGCGGGAGCACCGGGTAGAGCCGAGCCTGCGCCATCTGCTCCGGCAGGCCCTTGGCGTACTCCGACAGCTCCGTGAGCGACACGTACGAGTCGACGAGGTCGAGGCCGGCGGCGGCCAGCGCCGACTGGAAGGCCCGCAGCCGCCAGTGGTCTTTGCCCAGCGCCATGAACGCCACGTCGGCCTTGTGGCCCAGCACCGCCACCGGCACCACCTGCACGCCGGCTGCCTCGGCCGCCTTGACCGCGGCCTCGTCCTCCTCGTTCTCGGTGAGGGGACCGCGGGCACAGAACAGGTGCACCACGGCCAAGCCGGTCGACGGAGTGACGGGTTCGGTCATGGTGTCAGTCTGCCACCGGGGGCTCAGCGCGCGACGTGGGCCCAGCCGAAGCGGCCCTTGATGCACAGGTTGCCGTGGGTGACCGAGCTGTCGTGCGGCGAACCGACCCGCACGATCTGGTTGTCCTGCACGGTGAGGCTCAACGTGCAGCCGACCCCGCAGTACGGGCAGATCGTGTCGGTCACCTGTTGGCGGTCTTCGTCCCAGGTGCCGTCGGCCCGCTTGTCGAACTCGGCCTTGAACGACAGGGCGCCCGTGGGGCACACCTCGATGCAGTTGCCGCAGTACACGCACGCGGACTCGGGCAAGGGCACGTCGTACTCGGTGCTGATGTGCGAATCGAACCCGCGCCCGGCGACGGCGATCGCGAAGGTGCCCTGCCATTGGTCGCCACAGGCGTCGACGCACTTGTAGCAGAGGATGCACTTCGCGTAGTCGCGTACGTACAGGTCGTTGTCGACCTTGGCCGGTTGCGCCACGGTCCTTGCGACATCGCCGAAGCGCGTCGGGTCGGCGCCGTAGCGCTCGTTCCAGGCGTCGACCCCCGGCGTGGTCGACAGGTCGACCGACGAGCCGAGCATCTCGAGCACCAACTTGCGGGCGTGGCGCACCCGCGGCGTGTCGGTGCGCACCACCATGCCGGGTTCGACCTGGCGCGAACAAGCGGGCACGAGCGCACGGCTGCCTTCGACCTCGACGACGCACACTCGGCATGCGTTCTTCGGCGTGAGCGTGTCGCCCCAGCACAAGGTGGGCGTGTCGATGCCCTCGCCCCGACATGCGGCGAGGATGGTGTCGCCCTCGCCGACCCGCACGACCTGTTCGTCGACCGTGCACTCGATGCGGCGCCGCGGTGGTCCGACCGGCGTGGCTTCGCTCATCGTGCTCCCATCGTGACGCTCATCTCGCTCGCTTGGTGAACACGCCGATGCGGGTGATGGCCGATTCGATCGCGTTGTACGCGGTCTGGCCGAGCCCACAGATGGAAGCGTCGCGCATCGCCACGCCCACGTCGCGCAACAAGGCGAGCTCGTGCGCGGCGTCGCCACCGGAGCGAAGCCGGGCTACTGCTTCCTGTTGGCGCACGGTGCCGACCCGACACGGCACGCACTGCCCGCACGACTCGTCGACGAAGAAGTCGGCGATGCGGGCCAGGAACGCACCGAGCTCGACCGACTCGTCGAGCACCATGACCACACCCGACCCGAGCGACAACCCGGCCTCGCGGAGCGCGGTGAACGACATCTCGACGTCGAGGTCGTCGGGCCCCGCGAACGCGCCGGCCGCGCCGCCGAGCAGCACCGCCTGCAACGCGGAACCGGTGCGCACGCCACCGGCCAGGTCGATCAGCTCGCGCATGGTGGTGGTGAGCGGCGCCTCGTAGACGCCGGGGTTCGTGACCGTGCCCGACACGCAATAGAGCTTGGTCTCGCGTGCGTCGCCCAGGATGATGTGTGGGATGCAGGCCAAGGTCTCGACGTTGTTGACCACCGTGGGCTTGGCGAACAAACCGGCGTCGACCGGGAACGGGGGCTTGTTGCGCGGCTCACCGCGATAGCCCTCGATCGAGTTGAAGATCGCCGTCTCCTCGCCACAGATGTAGGCGCCCGCACCGAGCCGCAGATCGATGTCGAACGAGAACCCCGAACCTTGGATGTCGGCGCCGAGCAGACCCGCCGAGCGTGCGACGCCGATTGCGTGGGCCAACCGTTCGGCGGCGAGCGGGTACTCGCCACGCAGGTACAGGTACCCCTGCGCCGAGCCGGTCGCGAACCCGGCGATGGTCATGGCCTCGATGATGCTGAACGGGTCGTCCTCGAGGAGCACGCGGTCCTTGAAGGTGCCGGGCTCGGACTCGTCGGCGTTGCACACGACGTAGTGCGGGAACGTGGTCTGCGCCGCGACCGCGGCCCACTTCCGGCCGGTGGGGAACGCCGCGCCGCCGCGGCCCACGAGACCCCAGTCGCTCACCATCTGCACCACGGCGACCGGGCCGATCTCGATGGCGCGGGTGAGCGCTCGGTACCCGCCGCCGGCGCGGTACGTCGCGAGATCGGCGTGGGCATCGGTGCCGACGTGGGCGAGGAGCCGGTCGCCCTGCACGGTGCTGCTGCGCGTCATGGGAGCCACGTACCGGCCGCCGTCGAGGTCGAGGGTGGCGGGTGCGTGGTCGCACAACCCGAGGCACGGGCTGGGCAGCACGGCGTGCGTGTCGGTGGACGGGGCGAGCACCACGTGCGCGCCGCCGGTGCAGGCGATGTCCTCGCACACGTAGGTGACACGGCGCGGTCGTGGCGTGGTCGAGAACATGGCGTAGAAGGTCGCGACGCCGAACACCTCGGCCGGCGCGACGTCGAGCCGCCGCGCGATCTCGTCGATGCCCGACGGGCTCAACCAACCGACGGCATCGTGCACGGCATGGAGCGCGGGCAACACGAGATCGCGGCGCGGTGCCTGACCCGCGAGCAGCTCGTCGAGCGCACCGCGTTCTTCGGCGGAGGCGTCGCCCCCTTGGAATTGGAGGTCCATCTACACCGTCGCTGCCGGCACGTCGGCCGGGATCCGCTCGACGCGGATGGCGCTGGCCTTGAACTCCGCGGTGCCCGACTTCGGATCGACCGCGTCGATGGTGAGCACGTTGACGTCGACCTCGTCGGGAAAGTGGAATGTCATGAAGGCCAGACCGGGCCGCAGGCCGTCGTCGAGGCGCACCGGCGCTTCGACTGCGCCGCGTCGCGACACGATGCGCACGCGCTCGCCGGCCACCACGCCGAGTGCCGCCGCATCGGCGGGGAACAGGTCGATGGTCTCGCCGCGCCGACGCGGCGAGGAGAACCGGCCGGTCTGTACGCCGGTGTTGTACGAATCGAGACGGCGACCAGTGGTGAGCCGCAACGGGAAGTCGTCGTCGAGCAGGTCGACCGGCGGCGAATTGCGCACCACCGAGAACGGTGCCAGGCGCCCGCGCTGGGCCGGGTCGTCGTGCCACAACCGGCCGTGCAGGAACGAGGGTTCGAGCGTGTGCTCGTCGGGACACGGCCATTGGATGCCACCGAGCGCTTCGATGCGGTCGTAGCTCATGCCGGCGTGCAACGGCGACAACGACCGCAGCTCCTGCCAGATGCCTTCGGCGATGGAACGCCGATCGTCGGGACGCCCGTAGGTCCACGTGTGCCCCAGGCGCGCCGCCATGTCGAGCAGGATGTCAACGTCGTCGCGGGCCTGCCCCGGCGGATCGAGCGCCTTGCGCACGCGTTGCACGCGGCGCTCGCTGTTGGTGACCGTGCCCTCGCTCTCGCACCACGATGCGCTGGCCGGCAGCACCACATCGGCGAGCTCGGCGGTCTTCGTGAAGAAGACGTCCTGGACGACCAGGTGATCGAGCGACTCGAGCAGCGCGATGGCCTTGGTGCTATCGGCCTCGCTCTGCGCCGGGTTCTCGCCCATGACGTACAGCGCACGCAGATCACCGTTCTCCATCGCCTCGAACATCTGGCTCAGGTGCATGCCGTAGGTGGGCGGCACGACCGCGCCCCACGCGGTGTCGAAGACCGCGCGAGCGTCGTCGTCGACGATGTCCTGGAAGCCGGGAAGGCGGTTCGGGATGGCGCCCATGTCACCGCCGCCCTGGACGTTGTTCTGGCCCCGCAACGGATTGAGGCCTGACGCATACCGACCCACATGACCGCACAGCAACGCCAGGTTGATGAGCGACAACACGTTGTCGACACCGTTGTGGTGCTCGGTGATGCCGAGGGTCCAGCACAGCTGCGCATGCTCGGCGTTGGCGTAGGTGTGCGCGAGCTCGCGTATGGACGCGGCAGGGACGCCGGTGACGGCTTCGCCCCGTTCGAGGGTCCATTCCTCGACCGACGCCGCGAACGCCGCGTAGCCACTTGTGGCCCGCGCGATGAAGTCCTGGTTCGCCAGGCCGGCGTGGATGATCTCGCGCGCCACCGTGTTGGCCAGCGCGACGTCGGAACCGACATCGAGCGGCAACCAGCCGTGCGCCCACTGCGCGCTCGACGTGCGCCGTGGATCGACCACGAACAGCTTCGCGCCGCGCCGCAACGCGGCGAGCACGTGATGGAAGAAGATCGGGTGCGTCTCGCGCGCGTTCGATCCCCACAGGACGATGACATCGGTGTCCTCGATCTCTCGATACGAGGACGTGCCGCCACCTGCTCCGAAGACTGTCGCCAGACCGACGACGCTGGGAGCGTGTCAAGTTCGGTTGCACGAGTCGATGTTGTTCGTGCCCACGGCGACGCGCATGAACTTCTGCGCGACGAAGTTCACCTCGTTCGTGGCCTTCGAACACGAGAAGAAGCCGACGCTGTCAGGGCCGGTGTCGGCGACGGCGGAACGAATGCCGTTGGCCGCGCGGTCGAGCGCCTCGGCCCACGACGCCTCGCGCAGCACACCGTTGTCGCGAACCAGCGGCGTGGTCAACCGGGGCACATCGTTGCGACGCTTCGGGCTCACGGTTGCTCCTGCTCCACGTAGATGTTCATGCGTCCGTCGCGGGCGAACCCGGCGAGGGTGAGGTTGCCGGCACGAGCGGTGTCCACGGCCAGCGCCGACGGAGCCGACACGGCGACGACGGCCGCAAAGCCGGCCGCCCACGCCTTCTGCACGAGCTCGAACGAGGCCCGTCCGCTCACGAACAATGCCAGCTGGTGCACGGGCAGTGCGCCATCGAGCAGCAATCGGCCGACCACCTTGTCGACGGCGTTGTGCCGGCCGATGTCCTCGCGCACGAGCACCACCCCGCCGTCGGCCGACAATGCAGCCGCCGCGTGCACGCCACCGGTGAGCGCGAACAGCGCCTGGGCGTCGCGCACCACGTCGGGTGCCGCGGCAAGCGTCTCGAGCGGGAACCGGGGCGCCTGGACGGGTTCGAGGCGGGCGCACAGCTCGTCGATGGCCACGCTGCCGCAGATGCCGCACGACGAACCCACCGTGCCGAGCCGCGGGCGGGGCTGAGGGGCGAGGCCGCCGGTCTCGACGGTGACCACGTTGAACTCGGTGTCGACCGCGGAGCCGGTGGCGCAGTACCGGACCCCGCGCACCGCGACGCCGGTCAGCAACCCCTCGGCGTGGCAGAACCCGACCGCCAGCTCGAAGTCGTGGCCCGGGGTGCGCATGGTGGTCGCGACCAGGGCGCCGTCGAGGTGGATGGCCAAGGGCTCCTCGACGATGAGCTCATCGGGGCGGCGCACTGCACCGTCGCGGCTCCATCGCGCCGCGAGCACCTGTTGCGTGCGGCCCGTTCGCATCCTGCCAGGCTACCGAACCGGCCCCTTCGCCCCTTCCCCCTCGCTATCGGGTCGCCAAACGCACGTCCCCACGCACGCCACACGACCCAAAAGGGGACGAAGACTGCGCCCCTGCTTGTGGGTCGCCAAACGAGCGTCCCGACGCACGCCGCACGACCCACAAGGGGTAACGGAAGGTGGAAGGGGCGGAAAACGACGAAGGACCCGGCCGCGAGGCCGGGTCCTTCGGGAGTGCAGGTGCCGAGCAGGGCTCAGCGAGTGGAACTGGTGAGCCGAGGCTCAGAAGTCCATGTCGGGCATGCCGCCGCCGCCGCCCGACTTCTCGGGCTTGTCGGCGATGACCGCTTCGGTGGTGAGGAACAAGGCGGCGAT
>JBKJKR010000550.1:0-4542 GCA_046597135.1 Acidimicrobiales bacterium
GCCGGCGGTTCCCTTCGCGTACGACAACAGGCGGCGCAGTGGCGTGGCCTCTTCGTCGTCCATGGCCGCGAGGATCTCGATGCGTTCGTTCTCGGACAGCTCGCCGAGGAGGTCGGCGGCGTCGTCGGGTTCCATGTACTCGATGACCGACGCGGCACGCGCCACGTCGAGCGCCTCGATGATGATGACCTGTTCGTCCTCGGGCAGTTCTTGGAGGACCTCGGCGAGGTGCTGATCCTCCATGACCGCTGCGAGCTGCACGCGGCGCGCCTCGGGCATGTCGCGCACGCGCTGCGCCGCGTCGGATGGGTGCATGTCTCGCAACTCGGCGGCGGCCCGCGCTATGGGGGCCATCGCAAAGAGCTCCGGAAGACCGGTCCACGGAACGATGCGCGGATTGCGGGTGCCGCGAAGTCCGCGACGCCGCCCGAGTGCGACGCTCACCAGGTGCCAGGCCGATGGCTGACCGGGGATGGGCGCGATGGCCAGGTCCACCACGAACGCCTCGGCCGCGCGGCGGTCGAGCAGCTCACGGGCCCGAAGCTCGCCGGGGCGTTGCTCGAAGCGGCGAACGTCGATGTTGCCGCTGCGCAGCCGCGCCCCTTCGGGGGTGAGCTCGCCGACGCGCGCTGCGTTCACGAAGATCCGGCGCCGTTGCACGATCGCCACGAAACCGATGACGCGTGGGGCGAGCACCACAGAGCTCGCGAGGAGCACGACGTCGTCGATCTTGCCGATCGCTGCGCCATCGGCCGAGACCAGCGGAAGGCGCAGGATGCGCGAGACGTAGAGCGGACGGCCGGACACGGCGAAACGATACCGGTTAACGTCCGCCGCCATAGCCGGACTGGCGAGGGATTACCCCGAACGGCCGATGATCCGAACGGCAGGTTGCTCAGTGCGGTCGATGGCCGAGTCGGTCGGTGACCGACTCGCGGTTGCCGTCGAGATGACCGGTCTCGTTCACCGACTGCATGTGGGCCTGACCCTTGGCGTCGATTTCGACGCGCGAGATCGACGAGTACGAGATGTCGAGGCGCGGGTAGCCCTCGAGTCCGAGGACGTGCGACACGATCTGGCGGACGACACCGCCATGGCAACCGAGCACCACGCGCTCGGCGGGGCGAGCGGCGACCAACGCCTGCCAGCCGTCGATGACGCGCTCGCGGAACGCCTCGGGCGAGTCCCAGCCGATCGCGACCCAGTCGCGGCGGATGATCGCCTCCCAGTACTCACCACCGTCGGAGGCGAGGATCTCGGTCGGGTAGTACCAGTTCGAGAGCCGGTCGACCTCGTCGAACGCGTCGTGCACCTCGTGGAGCACCGGAACCGCGATGACGCCGCGCACGGTTTCGATGGCGCGGCGCTTCGGGCTCGTGACCACCAGATCGATCGGCTCGTGGGCGAGCCACGCGCTGAGGCGGCTCGCCTGGCGGAGACCGAGCTCGGACAGGCCCGGGTCGGCCGGCCCGTGGGGGTTGTGCTCGATGACGGGCTGCGCGTGGCGCACGAGGAGGATCTGCACGGCGGGCAAGCTAGTACGAGCAGGCCAGGAGGCGCCGCGCCGTCAGTTCGTCGCGCAGCGTCGCGGCGTCGGTGAACAGCACCGCGTCCATGCCGGCCGCCCGTGCCCCCTCGACGTTGGCCGGCGAGTCGTCGATGAACACCGCCTCGGCGAGGCGGATGCCGTAGCGTTCAGCGAGCAGGTCGAAGATGGCGCGCTCGGGCTTGACCAACCCCTCACGCCCCGAGATCACGAGCCCGTCGAACCACTGCAGGAAGTCGTGCTTCGGCTCGACCATCGCGAACGTGTCGGCGTTCCAGTTGGACAGCGCGTACACCGGCACTCCCCCGTCGCGCAGCTCGCGCAGGATGGTCACGACGTCGTCGTTCACCTCCCCGATCGTCTCGATCCAACGCTCGCGAAGCGCCAGCACTTCGTGTGCGTAGGCGGGGTTCGTCGCCGCCATCTCGGCCGTGAAATCGTGCAGCGACTGGCCACGGTCGAGCCGCTCGTTCGCCTCGAGCGTGTACACGGTGTCGAGGAAGCGGGTGAGCTCGACCTCGGTCGGGAACAGCGAGCGGTACAGCAGCCGCCGATCCCATTCGATGAGCACGTTGCCCAGATCGAACACTGCCACACGAATGGTGCGTTCCATGTCGCGCCAGGTTACGGCGGGCACGAGTTCGGTCGGCGCCCCGCCTGTTTGGTAGAACCAGGTCATGAAGAACGCGGTCGTGATCTACGAGAGCCTCACCGGCAACACACGCAAGGCCGGCGAGCGAATCGCCCGGGAGCTCGCGGCGTCCGGTGTGTCCGCCGTCGCGTGCCCGGTGCTCGAGATCGACTACCCGGCGCTCGCTGCGGCCGACCTCGTGGTCATCGGCACGTGGACCGACGGCATGGTTTTGTTCGGCCAACGCCCGGGACGCGTCGGGCGACTATGGACCAAGATCCCCGCGCTCGATCGCAAGAAGACCGCGCTCTACTGCACCTTCGCGGTCGCTCCGGGCAAGACGCTCGCCAAGCTCGAGGGCATGGTCACCGACCATCACGGCGCCGACGTGGTGGGCGGCCTGGCCATCCGCCGGAACCGCATCGAGCAGGGCGCCGAGACCTTCGTCGACCGGCTCCTCGCACCGGCCCCCGCGTCGGCCGTCGCCGCCCCCGGCTGACCTTCAACGCACGCCGTCACCCGCGGCCCCGTGGTTCTGCGCCGTAGGGTTGGGCCGTGACCAAGGGCCGGAACGTCGTACGAGTCGTGGTGGTCATCTGGCTCGCGTTGGCGATCCGGACCGGCTTCGTCGGCTGGGACTCCCACGCGAACGCGGTTGTGCAGGGCGCGCCCACGGCCGTGAACCCGACCGGGCGCGTCACCGAGAACATCGAGTTCCGTTGCGCTGCACCGTTGCGGGCGAACGAATCGCCGGTGCAGGTCGACCCTCAGCCGATCCTGTCCGGGCCCACGCCCGCGCCCTGTTCGTTGCGCTCGCAGCGACAGGGCCTCTTCTGGGTCGACGTCGCGTTCGGATTGGTCACGCTCGCGGCCAGCTTCGCTCATCTGCCCCGGCGCTGGTCGCTCGACCACCCGGCGACCGTCGCGTCCGCCTGACCGGGGTCAGCCCACGGGCGCGGTGCACGGGGTCGACAGCCGCGCCGCGTTGTCGCGCATGATCGACCGGACCGCGTCGGGGCCGAGTGCGGCGATCTCGTCGGCGTAGTCGCGTGGCTCGGGCAGACCTTCGGTGTGGGGCCAGTCGCTGCCGAAGAGGCACCGATCGATGCCCAGCACCTCGGCCGACGTGACGGCGTTGTCCTCCCAGAACGGCGACACCCACACGTGACGACGGAAGGTGGCGCTCGGGCGCTCGGTGAACCAACCCGGGCTCTGCGCCGCGGCCTTGTCGAGCTTCTTCACCAAGCCGCGCACCCACGACGCCCCGTTCTCGATCGACGCGAACCGCAGGGCGGGGTGACGATCGAACACCTTGTGGCACACCGCGGCAGCCATGGCATCGGTGATCGCCCGGTTGCCGAGGATGACCCGCTGCAAGGGTGTCGAGAAGAACGCCTTGTAGTCAGACTGCGGCTCCCACACCTGGGCCATGCGCGCCGCGCCCGAGTCGCCGCCGTGCAACGCAACGGTGACCCCGGCCTCGGCCACGCGCGCCCAGAACGGATCGAAGGTCTCGACGAACGGTGAGTTGCAGCCGCTCGGCGTCTCGACGGGCGCGGGACGCATGCAGATGAAGCGGGCCCCGCGTGACAACACCCGTTCGAGCTCGGCGATCGCGCCGTCGAGGTCGACCAGGCTGAGATAGGGAGCGGCGAACAACCGGTCGTGGTACGCGTACCCCCAGTCGTCGGCGAGCCACTCGTTGAAGCCCCGGAAGGCCACCATGACCGCTTCCGGATCGTGCTTCAGTGCTTCTTCCATGCCGACCGCGAGCGTGGGGAACATCCAGCACGCGTCGATGCCCTGGGCGTCCATCACCGCGAGGCGGGCGTCGCGATCGTGGTACTCGGGGCGCAACGGTTCGAGCTCGCCGAACTGCGCCTTGAGATCCTTGCCCGCCTCACCCTTGCCCTTGAAGTAGGCCTGCAACGAGCCGGGCTTGGCGATGGGGTCGAACGTCGGGTTCGGGATGAACGTGTTGACCTTGCCGCCGACGAGCAGCCGGGTGCGCCCGTCGACCTCGGCCCACTGCATGCACCGCTTGTGCCACGACTTCGGCACATGACGGATGAACGCGTCCCGCGCCTCGTAGTAGTGGTTGTCGGCGTCGAAGATCCCGAAGTCGAGTGCCATCGACACGCCCCCTTGGTCAGACGAGGCAATGGTACGGCGGTAGGTTGCCCTCGTGCTCCGCTCCGCCCCACGCCGACCGACCCGGCGCGCGTCCGCCGTTGCTGCCACCGTCGCACTGCTGGCGCTCGGCGCGTGCGGTGGCGGCTCGGGCGACGCCGCGGCCCGTGTCGGGGCCGAAGTCGCCATCTCCGACGTGCTGTTCACCCCCGCCGACGTCACCGTCAACGCCGGC
>JBKJKR010000001.1:0-4289 GCA_046597135.1 Acidimicrobiales bacterium
GTGGTCGAGGACTTCGAACCCGGCGTCATCGAAGAGCTGGGCCTCGGCATCGACGACCTGCACGCCCGGAACCCGGCGACCTCCTTGTTGTCGATCTCGCACTTCGGCCGCGGCGGACCATGGTCGAACCGGCCGGCGAACGAGTTCACGTTGCAGGCGCAAGTGGGCGGCATCGACTACCGCGGTCTACCCGGCCTCGAGCCGTTCGCAGCCGGCGGATCGCTCGGGGACTTCACCGTCGGCGCGTTCGCGGCACCGGCTGCGCTCGCGGCGCTCCATCTCACGCGCCACAGCGGTCGCGGCGTGCACCTCGACGTCTCCCAGTTCGAGGCGATGATGCTGTCGTTCCAGGTGTTCCGCCAGATCTTCGCCACCTTCGACCCGGGCAAGCCGCTGGGTCGGTCCATGGAGATCCCGTCGATCGAGCCGGCCGCCGACGGCTACGTGGGCTTTTGCACCATCACCAGTCAGCAGTACACCGATTTCTGCAACCTCATCGGGGCACCCGAGCTCGCGGCGCCGCACATGATGTTCGCCGATGCCCGCATGGCCGCCCGCGACGAGATGTGGCAGAAGATCCGTGCGTTCACCGAACAGCACACGGTCGACGAGATCGTGGCCATGGCGGCGGCGATGCGCATCCCCGTCAGCCCGGTCGGCGACGGACGTGTGGCGTTCTCGATCGACCATTTCCTCGAACGCGGTGTGTTCATCGAGAACCCTGCGGGCTTCGAGCAACCTCGTCCGCCTTATCAGCTGTCGGGAATCGAGCTTCGACCACCCGGGATCACCGCAACCCTCGGCGCCGACACCGAGCGAGCGCGACGCGAGGCGGGTTCGTCGGGCGCTGGTCGCACCCGCATCGCCGACACTCCGCGGGGCAGCGCGGCGCGCAGCACACCATGGCTCCCGCTCGCCGGGGTCCGCGTCGCCGACTTCTCGGCCTTCTGGGCCGGTCCCATCGTCACCGAGATGCTCAGCGCCCTCGGGGCCGACGTCGTGAAGATCGAGTCGATCCAGCGGCCCGACGGCATGCGGTTCAGCGCCGGGATGTCGAAGCCGCAGGTGTGGGAGTGGTCTCCCGTCTCGCAATCGGTCAACGTCGGCAAGCGTGCCGTCACGCTCGACCTCGGCCAAGCGGCCGGGCGGGAGCTCGCGCAACGGCTCGTCGACTGGGCCGATGTCGTCGTCGAGAACTTCTCACCCCGGGTGATGGAGCAGTTCGGATTCGGGTGGGACCAGCTCCACACGTCGAACGCGCGGGCGATCATGCTGCGCATGCCGGCGTTCGGACTCGACGGACCGTGGCGCGATCGCACCGGGTTCGCGATGACCATCGAGCAGGCGTCGGGCCTCGCCTGGGTGACCGGCAACGCCGACGGCCCGCCGATGGTGCCGCGCGGTGTGTGCGATCCGTTCGGCGGCATGCACGCGGTGTTCGCCGTGTTGCTCGCGTTGCGTGAGCGCGAGCGTCAGGGCGTCGGCTGCCTGATCGAGCTTCCGCTCATCGAGGTCGGTCTCAACGCGGCGGCCGAACAGCTCGTCGAATGGAGCGCCAACCAGGTCCTGCTCGAACGCATCGGCAACCGGTCGCGCCACCATGCGCCACAAGGTGTGTACGAATCGTCGGTCGCGGACTCGTGGGTGGCCGTGTCGGTCGAGAACACCACCCAATGGACCGCACTCTGCTCGGCCATCGGTGCCGCGGACCTCGCGGCCGACGCCGAGCTCGCCACGGTCGAGGGACGCCAGGCCGCGCACGATCGCATCGACGTGGCCATCGGCGCCTTCGTCGCGCGCCACACCCCCGAGCTGGCGGCCGAGATCCTCCTCGCGGCCGGCGTGCCGGCCGCGCCGTGCATCAACGCGATCTATACGGCCGCCAGCATCCACCACGACGCGCGGCGATTCCACCAGTGGATGCAGCACCCGGTGGCCGGCTGGGTGCCGTATCCCAGCTTCCCGTTCACCGTCGATGGCGAGTTCTGTGCGTTCAGCCGGCCGGCGCCCCTGCTCGGTCAGCACAACCACGAGGTGCTCACCGAGATCCTCGGTCTCGACGACGCGGCGATCGCATCACTGGCCGAGGCCAAGGTGATCGGTGACTGGCCCGCATGGATGGAACGTCCTACGACGTAGGAGGCGCAAGGAACGCCGCGAACACCTCGAGCAGCTCGCGATCGGCCCGACCATCAACGCGGGGGTCGAGCGACGGTGCCCCGTGGAACATGCCGGGCATGCAGTGGAGCTCGACCTCGACGCCGGCCGCCATGAGTCGCGACGCGTACTCGATGCCTTCGTCGCGCAGCGGGTCACGACCGTGCACACGGATGTAGGCGGGTGGCAGACCCGTGAGATCGGCGGCTCGCCCCGGCGCGGCGTAGGGATGCGTGGAGCGACGATCGATGTCGCCCAGGTAGAGCGCCCACATGCCCCGGGCGCCGTGCCCGCTGAAACCCGGGTTCTCCGACATCTGCAGGGTCGACGGCGTGTCGAGACGGTCGTGTATGACGGGGATCATCAGGACCTGGGCGCGGATGCGCGGACCGCCCTCGTCGCGGGCCCGCAACGCCAGGCTCGCCGCCAGCGCCCCACCTGCACTGCCGCCATAGACGATGATCGCGTCGGGATCGACGCCGAGCTCGGCGGCATTCGCCGCGACCCAGCACAGCGCGGCGTAGCAGTCGTCAGCGGGTGCCGGATACCTGTGCTCAGGGGCAAGTCGATACTCGACTGCCACCACCACGCAGTCCAGGTGATCGGCCAGCGCTTCGTCGGCGGCTCGCATGTCGTCGTAGCTGCCGGCCACGAACCCACCGCCGTGGATCGACACGATTACGCCACGAAGGCGTCGGTCGTGCAGTTCGCGGCCGTCGCGACGGCGGTACACCCGCACGGGTACCGGCGGCGCATCGCCCAAGCCCGGAACGGCATGGTCGTCGGCACACAGTCGTGCCTCGCGCTCGACATTGCGAGGGGCCATGTCGCGCATGTCGCGCATCAGGCGCCGCGCATCGAGATGGTCGAGCAGCGCTTCCTCGTCGGAATGCGTCATTGATTCCTCCCCCGGCTGTGTGCGCACCGTAGCCTCGCATCCGTTCGCAAAAGCGGGTTGAAGGGGGGGACCGATGGAGCAACTGCGGTTCGATGGTCAGGTGGCGATCATCACCGGGGCGGGACGCAACCTCGGCCGGGAGTACGCACTGCTGCTCGCGTCGCGCGGTGCGAGCATCGTCGTCAACGATCTCGGCGTCGGCATCAGCGACACCGACGGACGCGCCGACGCGCCGGCGACGAACCCGGCCGACGGTGTCGTGGCCGAGATCATCGCGGCGGGTGGCGACGCGGTGGTCTCGTACGACTCGGTCGCGACCAGCGCCGGCGGTCAGTCCATCGTCGACACCGCGCTGAAGGCGTTCGGACGCGTCGACGTGGTCGTCAACAACGCGGGCCAGGTGCGCATGGTGCCGTTCCCCGACTTCACCGACGACCTCATCGGTGCCGTGATCGACACGCAGCTTCGCGGTGTGCTCAACGTGAGCCGTCCTGCGTGGAGGGCCATGGCCGCGAATGGCGGCGGACGATTCGTGAACGTGTCCTCGGGCGCCGCGTGGGGCGGCGCGCCGAACGGCTCGGTCTACGGCATGGCCAAGATGGGCGTGATCGGGCTGACGCGCGCGATGGCGGCCGAGGGCCGATCGTCAGGCATCACCGCGAACGTGGTCGCGCCGTACGCCAAGACACGCGCCGGCAGCGGCTTCGGCGCGCTGCCGTGGAGCGAGGAGCTCGGCGACTGGCTCCACCCCCGCAAGGTGGCGCCCCTCGTCGGGTGGCTTGCCCACGCGTCGTGCCTCCTGTCGGGCGAATGCCTCACGGTCGGTGGCGGCCACTTCGCGCTGGTCGAGATGGTGATGCACGAGGGCTTGGTAGATCGAGAACCCACGATCGAATCGGTGGCCGCCGGCATCGACGCCATCGTCGGCGGAGCAGGCTCGCCCATCGTCGGGGGTGGCGCGGCCGCGCTGCGCCACATGCTCGAGGGCTTCGAGGGCCCGGGCGTCAGCTGAGCGTGGCGCCGCCGCCGGGGGCGAGCGTCACCTGTGTGCCGGCGAGCTCGCTCCCGACCATGTGCGCCGCCGCTTGGGCGTCGTGCACCACGCCCCAGGCCCGCCGGTCGTCGGGTGTGCGGGCGGCGATGATCGCGTTCTCGACCCGGCCTCCGGCCGCGTGCATCACCGTGTAGCTCTCGATGACCGCCGCACCCGCATAATCGGCGGCCGGCACTCGCC
>JBKJKR010000050.1:0-2521 GCA_046597135.1 Acidimicrobiales bacterium
GCTCTTCCGATCTGTCTTGTTCACGAACTCGGGCCGCTCGACGGTGGACGTGTGTCCGGACCCCGGCACGATCGTCATGCCCTCGCACGCGCCGAGTCGGTCGGCCAGCTCCTGGGACACCTCGGGTCCGTTCGCCGGGTTGTGCTCCCCGTGCAGCACGATCGACGGGCAACGGATGTCGCCCAACCGATCGTTGATGTCGTTGCGACCGAACATCGCGTCGTAACCCGGCGCCAGCAGATGCGGCGACCGGGCACGCCACTTGCCGATCCACACGCGTGCGTCGTAGTCGGGCCCGAAGAGGAACCCGCGCAACATCGCCACCATGTCAGCGTTGAAGCCGTGCTCGAGCAGCGACGCCTTGATCTGCGCGTACCCCGCCGCGACCTCGGGCGTCTCCATGCGCTCGTACGAATCGACGATGGCCAGCGCGGCGACCAGGTCGGGATGCGCCAGCGCGAGCCGCGTCGACACCCAGCCGCCCATCGAGAAGCCGACCACACCCACGCGGGTTATGCCGAGCCTGGCCAGCAACGCCGCGAGATCATCGGCCAGGTCCTGCACCGAGTACGCCTGGCCGTCGCCACGCGTCTGCCCGTGGTCGCGGTAGTCCCACGTGATGCAGCGGAACGTTTCGCGCAACGCGGCGACCTGCGCCGCGTACATGTCCTGGTCCATCGCGAACCCGTGGCTGAACACGACTGCCGGCCCTGTGCCGCCGGTGTCCTCGTAATAGACGTGCTGTCCGTTGACATCGACGAACGGCATGGCGACTCCCCCTGATCGTCCGGTTGATCACACCGGTTGTACACGGCCCCGCAGTGATCCTGGCGAGCGAGGATCGCGCACCACCGCCACGCCGCCCACCACACCCTAGGCAACCCTTCGGCACAACCATCTCGGCAATGCCATCTCGGCAATGCCATCGCCATGGCATATTCGTGGCATGCCCCGAATCCGCTTGAGCACGACGGTCGACCAAGACCTCCTGATGCAAGCGCGCGCACTGCGGAGTGGCAGCAACGACGCCACGCTGATCGATGAAGCGCTCCGCACGCTTCTCGCTCGCCACCGTTCCGCCGAGATCGATGCCGAGTACGAGGCCGCGTACGCCAAGCATCCGATCGACGAGGCAGACGCGTGGGGCGACCTTGCTTCATTTCGCGAGGCCGCCGGGGCCTCATGATGATGCCGCGGCGCGCCGAGATATGCCGGGCACTCGAGGTTGCCGTCGACTGCTCGTAGCCGATGGCAACCTCGCCCGGCTGCGGTGACGACGCACGGGCTACGTTGGCCACGTGCTGGCGGGACGGGTTCGCGAGGTGTGGCGCTACCCGGTGAAGTCGATGCGCGGCGAGCAGCTCGTTCGAGCCGACGTGCACGCGCACTACGGCCTGGCCGGTGATCGTGGCTGGGCTGTGCGTGACGAGGCGGTCGGCGAGATCCGCAGCGCGAAGAAGATCCCGGCGCTCTTGCAGTTCGCCGCCCGTTACGTGGACGAACCCGTCGGCGCACGCACGCCCACCGTCGAGATCACGTTGCCCGACGGCACCCGTGTCCGCAGTGACGACCCGGACGTGCACGCCGCACTGAGCGCGGCGCTCGGTCATCACGTGACGCTGTGGCCACGCGTCGCACCCGAGGACACCGCGCACTACCTGCGCCGCGACGTCATGGACCTGACCGAGGTGCGGCGCCAGTACGGCTTGGAGCCCGACGAGCCGTTGCCGGTGAGCACCAGCCCGTCCGAGCGTGGCGCGCACCTCCGCCAGTACGTGTCGCCGTTCGGCACCTACTTTGACGCGTACGAACTGCACCTCCTTTCGACCACCTCGCTCGACGGTCTGGCGACGCGGTTCCCCGACGCCGGCGTCGACGTGCGCCGCTACCGACCCAACCTGGTCATCGACACCGGCGACGCACCGGGCGCGCATCCCGAGTTCGACTGGGTCGGCCGCCGCGTGCGCATCGGCGGGTTGGTGATCGACGTGGCGCGTCGCATGCAGCGCTGCTCGATGATCGTGCACGCCCAAGCCGACCTCGCCCGCGACCGCACCGTGCTGCGCGCGCTGGTGCACGAGACCGGCCACTCGCTCGGCGTCGCGGCCGACGTGGTCGAACCGGGCACCGTCGCGGTCGGCGACGAAGTGGAACTGCGGTGAACACGCACACGAAGCGCACCAAGGAGGCAACGTGAGAATCGATCGTCTGAACCCGGCCGGGCTCATTCCACCGCACGGACACTCGCACGTCGTGCGCGTCACCGGCGGCACCACGCTGTACCTCGCCGGCCAGAGCGCGTTCAACGCCGACTCCGTGCTCGCGGGTGAGGGTGACCACTACGCGCAGACGCATCAAGCCTTCAGCAACGTGTTGACCGCGCTCGCCGCGGCGGACGCCACGTGGCGCGACGTCGTGAAGGCCACGTACTACATGGTCGACACCCGCCCCGAGACGCTCGACGCGTTGCTGAAGGCTTGATGCGTCTGCGCGTAGTGGTCACCCTCACCCGCGAGCACGG
>JBKJKR010000389.1:0-2953 GCA_046597135.1 Acidimicrobiales bacterium
CCGCAGCGGAGATGCCGTCCTTGTCGCGCACGACGTCGTTGACCGCGTAGCCCAGCGCCTCCTCGTAGCCGAACACGAAGTGCAGGTGCGGATCGACGATGGCCGGGCGCACCACCCACTTGAAGCCGGTGAGCGTCTCGCTGAAGTGCACACCCGCATCGGCCGCGAGCTTGCTCAGCATCGACGACGACACCACGGTGGTGACGACCAGTCGGTCGGGGCCCGACGTGGTGCGCAGACGGTGGTCGCCGAGCAGCACGCCGAGATCGTCGCCCGGCAACACGACGTAGTCACCCGGGCTGCGGCGCACGGCCACGCACAACCGGTCGGCATCGGGGTCGTTGGCCAGCACGAGGTCGGCGTCGACCTCGCGGGCCAGCGCCAGCGCCAGATCGAGCGCTCCAGGTTCCTCGGGGTTGGGGAACGCGACGGTGGGGAAGTCAGGGTCGGGCTCGGCTTGTTCGGGCACGACGTGCGGTGTGCACCCCACGCGTGCCAACGCTCGCAACGCCACGTCGCGTCCGACGCCGTGCAGCGGGGTGTACACCACGCGCAGCGCGGCGATGCCGGGATTTGGATCTGCGGGGCCGAGTGTTGCGTCGAGGTAGGCGTCGATGATCGAGGCATCGACCCGGTGCACCGAGCCACCGTGCGACGCTGCGGGAAGGTCGCGCGGTTGCAGGCCGACGACCTCGATGGTGGCCTCGATGATGGTGTCGTTGGGTGGCACGATCTGCGCGCCGTCGCCCAGATACACCTTGTACCCGTTGTCGCGCGGCGGGTTGTGGCTCGCGGTGACCATGACGCCGGCGTCGGCCTCCAGGTGACGTACGGCGAACGCGAGCACCGGCGTGGGTAGCTTTCGCGGCAGCAGCAACGCGCGTCCGCCCGTCGATGCGACGATGGCGGCGGTGTCGGCCGCGAAGACGTCGGAGTTGTGCCGCGCGTCGAACCCGATGACCACCGTGACGCCCGTGCCGAGTGTTTCGACGAGGCCTCGCGCCGCGCGGCGGACGATGACCCGGTTCATGCGGTTCGAACCGGCGCCGAGCTCGCCGCGCAACCCCGCGGTGCCGAACGTGAGGTGGAGGTCGAACCGATCGTGGAGCGCGACGAGGTCACTGCGCGACAGCAGTTCGCGGAGCTCGGTCGCGGTGGTGGGGTCGGGGTCGGCCGCGAGCCACGCACGGGCCGCGTCGAGGATCGACGCGTCGTCCATGCTCAGGCCACCTCGATGACCTTGCGCAGCAGCCGACCGACTCGTTCGCCGGCCGCCTGCCCTTCGGCGACCACCTCGGCGTGGTCGAGCGGCTTGCCCTGCAACCCGGCCGCGAGGTTGGTGACGAGCGAGACCGCGAGCACTTCGGCCCCGAGGTGGCGTGCCGCGATGGTCTCCACCGCGGTGGACATGCCGACGAGGTCGGCGCCGATGACGCGGGCCATGTGGATCTCGGCCGGGGTCTCGTACTGGGGGCCGAGGAACTGCGCGTACACGCCCTCGCCGAGCGACGGATCGAAGCCTTGCGCGAGAGAGCGGAGCCGGGGCGAATACGCGTCGGTGACGTCGACGAAACGGATGGCGTACGGCTCGGGTGGCGGCGGACCGGCCATGGGCGTCTGCCCGGTGAGGTTGATGTGGTCGCGCAGCAACACCGGCGTGCCCGCGGGGAACGCCGCGTTCAGCGAACCGCACGCGTTGGTGAGGATGACGACCTTCGCGCCGGCGATGATCGCGGAGCGCACGCCGTGCACCACGGTGGCCGGGCCGTGGCCTTCGTAGAGGTGCACGCGGCCGCGGTACACCAACAGGTCGACATCGCCGGCGCGGGCATGGCGCAGCGCACCGCCGTGGCCGGGCACCGTCGACGCGGGGAACCCGGGTAGGTCGCTGAAGGGGCATTCGTCGACGGTGTCACCCAACAGGTCGGCGGCCGGACCCCATCCGGATCCGAGCACCACGGCGACGCTCGGCTGCGCGCCACCGAACCGCGAACGGATGGCGTCGGCCGCGTGCTCGGCCAGGGAGAACGGGTTGTCGGTCATGGTCGCGACCCTACCGGTCGCAGCGTCGCGCGGCGCGGGTCGACGGCCGGCCCCGCACGATGTTCACCGACCTCGCCAAAACGACGAACTGGTAGTTCCGGAGCGTTGCGGACAACGCTTCGGAACTACCAGTTGCGGGAGAATCAGGATTCTCGCTCGAGGGGTGAACCTCGACTCAGTCGAGGTACGCCGCGACACCCATCTCGGGCATGTCGAGGCCCTCGATCTCGTCCTCGAGGGACGAACGGATGCCGCCCTTGGTGACCTTGTTCTGGATGTAGAAGAAGGCGTAGGCGATGCCGAAGATCACGGTGCAGAGCACGACCGCGCCGAGCAGCTGCGCACCGAACTGCCCGAACTCACCCTTGATGAGCCCTTCCATCGGCTTGAGCGTCTCGCCGTCGCTCTCGACGGCACCGTTCCAGCCGGCGCCGTACTTGCCGTTGGCGAAGATACCGACGAACAGCACGCCCATGAGCCCGCCACAACCGTGAACGGCGATGGCGCCTACCGGATCATCGATGCCCTTGCGGTCGAAGAACAACGCTGCTTCGATCACGACGACTGCCGCGACCACGCCGATGACCGCTGCTGCCCACGGAGCGATGAACGCACACGGAGCGGTGATGGCGACCAGACCGGCGAGCATGCCGTTGATCATCATGGTCGGATCGGGCTTCCCGGTCTTGAAGGTCATGTAGTACATGGCCGTGACTGCGCCGAGAGCCGCAGCGATGCCGGTGTTTGCCGCCACCGTGGCGAACTGGACATCGGTCACTGCGAAGGTCGAGGCGGCGTTGAAGCCGAACCAACCGAACAGCAGGATGAAGCAGCCGAGCTGCAGTTCGCCATGGTGGCGGCAAACACCAGCATCGCTGCGTCTCGCGGCGCAGTCACGGCCATGTACTAC
>JBKJKR010000147.1:0-3809 GCA_046597135.1 Acidimicrobiales bacterium
TCGACCGCAAGCTGGCCGCACTCCAGGCGCACGGCTCACAGGTCAGCGCCCGCTCCGACCTGGCCGAGACCTTGCGGGCCTGGGCGGCCGGCACCGCGGCGCAGGGTGGGCTCGAACCGGGGCGCCTCGCCGAGATGTATCGCGAGCTCGACACGCGCTGAGCGGGCGCGGCGAGCGTGCGTCAGTCCTCGCCCGAGGGGCGTTGGCGGGTCCGCTTGACGTCGCTCCGCTTGCGCTTGGTCTCGACGCGGCGCTTCTTCGCGCCCTTCGAGGGTTTCGTGGCTACACGATGCTTCGGCACGATGAGCGCCGCGGCGCGCTTCTCGCGGAGACGCTCGAGTGCGAGCTCGCGGTTCTGCAGCTGTGATCGGCGGTCGGAGGCGACGACACGAACCGACTCGCCGAGTGCTTCGAGCAGGCGCTCGCGCTGGCGCGGACCGAGCGACGCCGAGCCGGCGATGTCGAAGCGCACCTCGGCCTTGCTGTTCGTGGTGTTCACGTGCTGGCCGCCCGCACCGCCGCTCGCGGAGAACCGCCACTCGAGCTCGTCGAGGTGGATCACGCAGCTCCGGTTGATCCGCAGCAGGCCGCTCGCGGCCGCGTCAGTCGTCATAGCAGGCCGCTCGCGGCCGCGTCCGTGGTCACGGTTGCCAGGCTGCAAGGACTTCGTCGGTGGTCGGCACGGTGGCGATGTAGCTGAGCGTGTTGGCGAAGACCTGGTCGACGTACTCGGCCGGCGTACCCGCGACGGCGTCGCGCGGGATGACCACCTGGTACGAGCGGTTCACGGCGTCGAAGGCCACGTTGGGGATCGCGACGTTGACCGAGACGCCGACGAGAACGATGGTGCGGATGCCCTCGTTGCGCAGCAGCGAGTCGATCTCGGTGCCTTGGAACGGCGACAGGCCGTGCTGGCGGGGCAGGACGATGTCGTTGCCCTTCACGCCGATCTCGTCGAGGGGCTCGACGGCCTCGACGCCCATGACGAGCTTGACCGGGGAGCGCTTGGTGCCGTGGAACAACCGGGCGTTGGTGTTGGCCCCCCACATGTCGGGCTGGTGCGCGGCGGTGGCGTGGATGACCCGGACGCCGGCCGCGCGAGCGCCGTCGGCGAGGCGGGCGATGTTCGGCACGACGGTCACCTTGGCCGCCGCGGCCATCTCGGGCAGCGCCGAGAGCTCGCCGATGACGCCCTTCTGGCACTCCTGCAGGATCAGGACGGTGTGTCGCGGGTCGACGATGGAGCGCAGGTCGGGTGCCATCGACGCAACCTAGCGCCCGGTCGTGCGGCTCACGGTACGGTTGGGGAGCTGCGACCACCAGGGGGCCTCGTGCGCACTGATCCTGCTCCATCGACCGACACCGAGCTCGGTATCGACGTCCGACCCATCGCCGGTTGCATCGGCGCCGAGATCCACGGTGTCGATTTGGCCGAACCACTCGACGCCGCCGTGGTGGCGTCAATCCGCGACACGCTGCTCAAGTGGAAGGTGGTGTTCTTCCGCGACCAGCACATCGATCAGGCGCAGCACCTGGCGTTCGCCCGGGCGTTCGGCGAGCCGACGCCGGCGCATCCCACGCTGCCCGCGGTGTTCGCCGACTTCCCCGAGATCCTGCAACTCGACAACCAGGTGCACGCCCGGGTCGATGCCCCGAACATCGAGAGCCGTTGGCACACCGACGTCACGTTCCTGCCGGCGCCGCCCATGGCGTCGATCCTGCGTGGCGTGGTGGTGCCGCCATACGGTGGCGACACGCAGTGGGCCAACCTCGTGCGGTCCTACGAGACGCTCTCCGCACCGTTGCGCGACCTGTGCGACACGCTCCATGCCGTGCACCACAACGCGTTGCCGATCTCGCGTGGCGAGATGTCGAGCGAGCTGCGCGGGCAGTTCATGTCGCGCGAGATCCGCGCCGTTCATCCCGTCGTACGCGTGCACCCCGAGACGGGCGAGCGCGCGCTGTTCGTCAACCACAACTTCACCGACTACATCGTCGAGCTCTCCCGGCGAGAGAGCGGGCATCTGCTGGCGTTGCTCTACGAGCACATGGCCGATGCGTCGCTCACGTGCCGGTTCCGTTGGGAGCCGGGCAGCATCGCCTTCTGGGACAACCGGGCCACCGCGCACTTGGTCCCCACCGACACGCCGCGCGGCATGCACCGGTCGATGGAACGCATCACCCTCGCGGGCGATGTCACGGTCGGCGTCGACGGCTCCACGGGTCGCGCACTCGAATCCACCACGGCCTGACTCGCATGCTCGAGGGGGTCGTCAACTTTCGCGACGTCGGCGGCCACCGCACCGCTACCGGCGCAGCAGTGCGCACCGGGTGGATCTATCGCGCCGCACACTTCGGCCGCGCCACCGATGCCGACCTGACCAAGCTCGAACAGCTCGGTGTGCGGTTGTTCGTCGATTTCCGGGGCCCCGGCGACATCGAGGCCGACGGACACAACCGGATGCCGCCGGGCTCGCGCCTGGTCTCGATACCGATGTTCGACCCGGCCGGCGCGAAGGACATCCGCACCATGCTGAGCGCGGGCACCGCGGCCGAGATCGAGGCGGCCTTCGGGGGAGGACGCGCCCACGACGCGATGTTGCACGGCGCCGTCGCGCTCGTCACCCAACCTGACCGCGTCGCCGGCTACTCGCTCATGATGAAGGCGCTCATCGATGCCGAGACCCCGTCGGTCATCCACTGCTCGGCCGGCAAGGACCGCACCGGCTGGGGGGCCACGCTGATCCTCCTGCTGCTCGGCGTGCCCGAGGCCACGGTCATCGAGCACTACCTCGAGAGCAACAACCACCGCGTCAAGCGGGCCACGGTGGCCGCCGCGCCCCAGGTCGACATGGAACTGCTGCGCCCCTTCTTCGAAGTGCGTTCGCAGTACGCACGCGCCGCGCTCGACGCGATGCACGCCACCCACGGGGGCATCGAGTCCTACGTCCGCGAGGGTCTGGGCATCGATGACGGCGACGTGGCGCGCTTCCGCGAGCGGATGCTGGTGTGAGTCCGATGAGCCCATGCTGACCATCGCGCGTCGCACCAGCGTCACCATGATGAGCAGCGGGGTCGCGCTCGCCGCGGTGCTCGCCGGCCAGGCCGGCTACACGGTCCGCCGCCGCGACCTGCCGAGCGTGTTGGGCATCGACGCCACCGGCCTCGAACCCGGCCGCGTGCCCGACGCCCGGCCGTTGCGCCTCGCGGCCACCGGCGACAGCACCCTCACCGGGCCGGGGCTCACCGACCAGTCACAGATCTGGGTGCGCCAGGTCGCGCGGAGCCTCGCGGCGCGGGTGGGTGCGCCGGTCGATGTCGCATCGCACGCGGTCGGCGGCTCGCGGGTGCGCGACGTGTTGCGCGACCAACTCGACGCCGTGCTCGCTTCGCGCCCCGACATCGTGGTCGTCGCGGTGGGGACGAACGATGCGCTGCACCTCACGCCGCTGGTCGATGTCGAACGGTCCTTTCGCCGGCTCGTCAGCCGGCTCGTCGCGGAGGTGCCAGCGGTCGTGGTCGGCGGGGTCGGCGACCTCGGCGGGATCGAGCGGGTGCCGTTCCCGCTGAGCGCAGCAATCCGAGCGCAGGGGCGCCGCGTGAACCGGGTCATCCGTACGGTCGTGGCCGATTCCGACGCGCACTACGTCGATGTGTCCACGGTCGATCATGCGTTCCGCCGCGGCGGCGCCGGCCTGTTCGTCGCCGACCGCTTCCACCCCAACGAATACGGGCATGCACTGTGGGCGAGCGCGGCGTCGCCCGTGGTCGCACACGCGGCGCGATCGATCAGCCCACGATGATCGCGT
>JBKJKR010000254.1:0-4235 GCA_046597135.1 Acidimicrobiales bacterium
GAGCGGCGCCCGTTGGGACAGCGTCAGCGTGACGCCGTCGACCAGGCCCACCTCGCTCATGGTGCGGTTGAGCACCACGGCGCCGGCTTCGTTCTGGACGACCAACAGCTGTTCGCCTGCGTTGGCCGCCTTGACGCGTGCGACCACCTCGCCCCGGCTACCCGAACCGGCGTGCGCGAGCACGACCTCGCCGGTCGACGTGGACGGCAACCACACGGTGAGGTCCCGCAGGGCCACCGACTGCGACGAGCTCGAACCGACGCGCAGCGCGAACACCGCGACCAGCGCGAGGACGACCCCGATACCGATTCGCTGCGCCCATGCGGACGCGTTGCGCGTGTTGCTCAACTCGCCCCTTCGTCCTTTCGCCCCGGCCGATGCCGGAGCCGATCCGCGCGAGGGTACCTGCTCGACCTCCCGGCAGGGCATAGGGGCGTTTGCTCATCTTTCCGCCCCCTTGCGGGTGGTTCGATCCCGCCGGGGAGGAGCGCCTTTCGGGTGTTTGTCAGCGGGCCGAGCGTCGCCCGGTTGTCGCCTTGGCCGCGCGGGGCTTCGAAGCCGCGGCCTCGAGACGGGCGACGCGAGCCTCGAGGGCTTCGACCTCGGCGGTCCGGGCCGGGAGCTGCTGGGCGATCGAACGCGGGACGTGCTGTTCGAGTTGCTCGTAGGCGCCCATCGCCAACGCGGGGCCGAGCCGCACGGTTGCGAGCGTGCTGTCGCGCATCTGCATGAGCGGACGCGTGACGGGCGCCATCATCGAGCCCGACAGCCGCGCTGCGGACGTACCGACCCGGCGGCTGAGCTCGAAGGAGCGTTGGACGGGGGCCAAGAGCAGGTTGATCATGCCCATGACCATACCCGAGTTAGCAGATCGCTAGCAATAGTTAGCAGTGGGACTTCGGTCACCATTCGGGCGTCGGAGGGCGAGCGGCCGCGGCCGACGCTCAGCGCGACCGGAGCTTGCTGAGCAGGCGCATGACCTCGAGGTACAACCACACCAGGGTGACCAGCAGGCCGAGGGCAGCCATCCACTCCATGTGCTTCGGCAGACCGCCCTTGGTGCCCCGCTCGATGAAATCGAAGTCGAGCGCGAGGTTGAACGCCGCAACGCCGGCGACGAGGAAGCTGAACCCGATGCCGAACAGCGACGTGCTCTGCAGGAACGACACGCCGTCGCCGAAGAGGTTGATCACGAACGACACCAGGTAGAAGACCATGATGCCGACGGTCGCGCCGATGACGATGCGCCGGAACCGGTCGGTCACCTTGATGATGCGGCTGCTGTAGAGGAACAACATGACGGCGAACACCGCGACGGTGGCCCCCGCCGCCTGGACGACGATGCCGTTCTGGTACGTCTCGTACGCCTTCGAGATCGCGCCGACGAAGTACCCCTCGGCAAGCGCATACACCGGGGCGAGGTAGCGGGCGAGGTTTGGTTTGAACACGCACGCGATCACCGCCGCGAAACCGACGAGCACGCCGATGAACGCGATGCCGGGGAACTTGACCGCTTCGCCCTCGACCGCCGCCGGGACGGCAGCCCAACCGAACGCGGCCGAGAAGAGCAACAAGCCGAGCAGGATGGCCGTGGCCGAGACGACCCCTCGCACCGACATGCGCTCGGTCGCGTTCGGCCACGCGGACGCCGGGCCGTCGTCGACCGGCGGGTGCCACTCGACCGGCCGGGGCATCGTGTCGGCGTTGCGGCCGCCCTCGCGGAAGTTCTTCTCGGAGAAAATCGGGTTGGACATGGAGGCCTCCGTCTCTTCAGACGACGTTATCGGTCGCTTCGGGCACCGCGAGATCGATCGGGTCGGTGTTCGACCACGGTCAGCACGAGGGGAAGAGCTCGCGCACCACCTCGGCCGCGTCCGAGGCGACGAGGTCCGGTGCCGTGAGCCCCGACGAGGCCGCCGCAGCGAGATCGGCCCGGGTGGTCACGCCGGTCAGCACGAGCGCGAACCGGTAACCGAGGGCTGTCGCGAACCCACCGTCGGTGTCGAGCCGATCGCCGACCATCACGCCGGTGGGTCCGAGGCGGCCGCGCACCAGGTCCGTGATCGGCCGATTGGGTTTGCCGGCCACCTCGGCGGCCACACCCGTGGCCGTGACGATCGAGGCCAGGATGGCGCCGCCCCCCGGCAACAGGCCGTCGGCGGTCGGATACGTGGCGTCGTCGTTCGTCGCGATGAGGCGGGCCCCTCCCCACACGGCGCGGGCGGCGACCGTCATTCGCTCGTAGTCGAACTCCCGGTGGTACCCCACGACCACCGCGTCAGCGGGTCCGGTGGTGACGACGGTGGCCCCGCGTTCCTCGAGCGCTTCGCGCACTCCCACGCCGGCGCAGACCAGGACACGCGATCCCGGTTCGACCAACGAGGCTGCGGCGAGCGCGGAGGTGACCACCCGGCCCCGGCCGTCGATGCCGTGGCGGGCGAGCTTGGCCTCGACCTCGGCCACGGGCACCGCCGACATGTTGGTCACGAACAACACGTCGGCGCCGCCCGCGAGCAGCGCCGAAACGGCCTCGCGTGACCCGGCGATCGGCTCGTCACCGAGCCAGACGACACCGTCGAGATCGAAAACCCAGCCCATCGACCCATCTTGGCAGCCACGGTGACCAACACGCGATGCCTGACGGCCCGATTCGCGCTTTCGGGTCTGCTAGGACTTTCCCCGTGCCCCGCTTCGAGCCGTTCCGCGCCATCCGCTATGCCGACGAGTTGGTCGACATCCAGCGAGTGGTGGCGCCCCCGTATGACGTCATCAGCCCCGTGCGGCGCGAGCGACTCGCGGCGAGTGATCTGCACAACGTCGTGCGGATCGATCTGCCCGACGAGGCTGATGGCGAGGAGCGCTACCGGGTGGCGGCCACGACGTTCTCGACGTGGCAGGCCGAAGGCGTGCTGCGCCAGGACGAGGAGCCTGCGTTCTACACCTACCGCATGGACCTCGACGACGTCGCAGGCAGACCGGTGCGCACCATCGGGGTGCTCGGCGCGCTCGAGCTCAGCCGCCCCGGTGAGGGCCAGATCCTCCCTCACGAGCAGACCACGCCCAAGGCGAAGTCCGATCGTCTCGACCTGCTGCGTTCGATGCGGGCCAACCTGTCGGCGATCTGGGGGCTGTCCCCCGCCGCCGGCCTCACCGCGCTGCTGCACGACCCCGAACCGCTCGCCGCGTGGACCGGGAGCGACGGTACCCGCCACCAGCTCGGCCGCATCCGCGACGCCGCACGCATGCAGGCCGTGCGCGACGCGGTCAGCGGCGCGCCCATCGTCATCGCCGACGGTCACCACCGCTACGAGACCTCGCTGACCTACCGCGACGAACGGCGCAAGGCCGCGGCCGACGGCACCGCCGGCGCAGCAGAACATGCGCTCATGCTCGTCGTCGAGCTCTTCGAATCCGAGCTCACCGTGTTGCCGATCCACCGGCTGCTCGACGAACTTCCCGCGGGCACCGACGTGGCCGCCGCGCTCGCGGCGCACTTCGACTTGCGCCCCGTCACCGTCGACCCCCACACCATCAGCACGGCGATGGCCGACGCCGGCGCACTGTGCCTGGTCCTGCCCGACCGCGCCTTCCTGGCGGTGCCGCGCCCCGAGGCCATGGCCGGCGTGCGCGATCTCGACTCGAGCCGGCTCGACGCGGCGCTCGCCACCATCGGGCCACACCAGCTGCGGTTCCAACATGGCATCGACAACATCGTCGACGCAGTTCGCCGGGGCGACGCCCAGGCCGGCGTGCTGCTGCGCCCGGTGCGCGTCCCCCAGATCGCCGAGATCGCTCGCGGCGGCGAACGAATGCCACCGAAGTCGACGTACTTCCATCCCAAGCCCAGCACCGGGGCGCTTTTCCGCTCGGTCGACTGACCCGCGCCGGCAACGGATCCGCACACGCGAACGAGCGGGGTCGCCAACGCGATCCCCGCTCGTGTCACGTGCTGGTACCGGCCTGGTCGGGCCGGCCGTCGCCGGGAGAATCCGGGTTACTCGACCGTCCAGGTGGGACCGCTGCGCAGCAGCGCTCCCAGATCACCGGGACCGCTCTTGGCCTGCGCGGCGGCGAGCTGGTTGCTCACCGCTTCGGCGTACTCGGTGCGCTGCACGTTGCGGAAGACGCCGACGGGGGTCGGCGTGAACGGCGAGCTCGACAAGCGCGAAAGCATGAACGCCAGCGCCGGATCGTCACGATGTTCGTCGTGCACGAGGATCGCCGCCTCGCCGACA
>JBKJKR010000383.1:0-3622 GCA_046597135.1 Acidimicrobiales bacterium
CGCCGACAACGAGGACGCGACCGACGACGACATCGCCCGCATGGCCGCCCTCGTGCGCGAAGCGATCGACGCAGGAGCTCTGGGCTTCACCACCTCGCGCACGTTGGCGCACCGCACCAAGGACGGTGAGGTCGTACCCGGCACGCACGCCAACGAGCGTGAGCTGTTCGCCTTCGGCGATGCGCTGCACGATGCGAACGCAGGTGTCTACGAGATCGTGCCGCTCGGCGCGGTCGGCGAACAGATCGAGTCGGCCATGGACGAGGTCGATTGGATCATCCGCTTGGCCGAGCGCACCGGTCGTCCGTTCACCTTCGTCAGCACGCAGGTGAACAACGCCCCCGAGATGTGGCGCGAGGTCTTCGCGGCGTGCGAGCAAGCTCGTGCCCGCGGCGTGCGCGTCTACCCGCAGGTGTCGGGTCGCCCGACCGGCGTGCTGTTCGGGCTCGACTCGCGCCATCCCTTCGTCGGTCGACCGAGCTACGACGAGGTCGCCCACCTGGCGACCGCCGAGCGCGCGCAGGCGCTGGCCGACCCGGCACGCAAGGCGCAGATCCTCGCCGAGTCGTCGAGCACCGCCGCCGTGTCGTTCATGCCGAGCTTCTTCACCGACCTCGCGAGCCGGTTGTTCGTGCTCGGCACGCCCCCCGACTACGAGCCCGGGCCCGAGCGCTGCGTTGCCGCGATCGCCGCGGCCGAGGGCGTCTCGTCGGAGTCGAAGCTCTACGACCTGCTCGTGGCCAACGACGGCCGCGACCTGTTGTTGCTCCCCGCGTTCAACTACAGCAACGGCGACAGCGAGGTCACGCGCGAGATGCTCATGCACCCCGCGTCGGTGCTCGGCCTCTCCGACGGCGGCGCGCACTGCGCCACCATCTGCGACGCGTCGCAACCCACGTGGATGCTCACCCACTGGGCGCGAGACCGGTCGCGCGGCGAAGGCATGCCGCTCGAAAAGGTCGTCAAGCTCCAGACGCTCGACGGGGCCGAGCTCTACGGCTTCGACGATCGGGGCGTGCTGGCGGTGGGCAAGCGCGCCGATGTGAACGTCATCGACCATGTGAACCTCACGTTGCACCCACCGCGGGTCGCGCACGATCTCCCGGCGGGTGGCCGCCGCCTGAAGCAGGACGCATCCGGCTACGTGGTCACCATCGTGAACGGGGTCGTCACCCGACGCGACGGCGTCGACACTGGTGCCCGCCCCGGTCGTCTCGTGCGCTCGAGCTCCGCATCCTGATGTTCGACATCCTCGTCAAGAACGGCATGCTCGTCGACGGAACCGGCGCGCCACGTCGCCGCGCCGACGTCGCGATCAGCAATGGACGCGTTGCGGCGATCGACACCACCATCGACGCCGCGGCGCACGAGACCATCGACGCCGCGGGCCGCATCGTCACGCCCGGCTTCGTCGACCCGCACTCGCACTTCGACGGTCAGGTCACGTGGGACACCGAGCTCGGCCCGACCGCGTGGCACGGGGTCACCACCACGGTGATGGGCAACTGCGGGGTCGGCTTCGCGCCCATCCGCCCCGGCACCGAGCCGTACCTCATCCAGCTCATGGAAGGCGTCGAGGACATCCCCGGCACCGCGCTCTACGAGGGCATCACGTGGGGATGGGAGTCGTTCCCCGAGTACCTCGACGTGGTCGGCGGTCTGCGCCGCAGCATCGACGTGGGCGCATCGATGCCGCACGGATCGCTGCGGTTCTACGTGATGGGGGAGCGCAGCGTCACCCAACAGGTCGCCGGCGCCGACGACATCGCGATGATGGGCCGCCTGGCGCGCGAAGCCATCGAGGCCGGCGCGCTGGCCGTGAGCACCAACCGGCTCGCGTCGCACCGCGCCAAGGACGGCACCCCGGTGCCCGGAACCTTCGCGGACGAACACGAGCTCCGGGCGCTCGCGCATGCCCTGCGCGACGGTGGCGCGGGTCTGCTGCAGGTCACCGGGGCGTTGGCCATGGGCTACGACCTCGACACCGCCTTCGACGAGCTCGACATGTACGCGCGCCTGTCGGTCGAGACGGGTCACCCGGTGCTGTTCAGCCTCACCGAGGTCAACCAGAGTCCCGACTTCTGGCGCCGCGCCCTCGAGCACGTCGAGAAGCTGAACGGATCGGGCGCCAACCTCATCGTGCAGACCCACGGCCGGCCCACCGGCCTCGTCGTCGGCTGGGAGACCTTCAACCCGTTCGCCGGGCGCGCCACCCACGACGCGCTGACGTCGTTGCCGATCGCTGAGCGCCTCGAACGCTTCCGCGAGCCGGCCACGCGCCGGGCCATCCTCGCCGAGGGGTTCGACCCGGCGGCGCAAAGCCGCATGAGCCTCATCACCAAGTTGTGGGCGTACGTGTTCCCCATGATCGACGGCCCCACCTTCGAGCCCACGTTCGACGAGTCGGTCGCCGGTCGTGCTGCCGCGGCCGGGGTCGACAACGAAGCGATGCTCTACGACCTCATGTGCGAGCACCCGCTGCAGCTGTCGCTCGGCGGCTACCGCAAGCACGACCTGTCCAGCATCCACGATCTGATGTTGCACCCCGATGCCATGCTCGGCCTCGCGGACGGTGGCGCGCACTGCAGCATCATCTGCGACTCGTCGATGCCGACGTTCCTCTTGCAACACTGGGTGCGCGACCGCACGCGCGGCCCACGCATCGGGCTCGAGGCGGCGGTACGCATGCTCACCTCGCGCCCGGCCGAGGTGTACGGCCTCGGCGACCGTGGCGTGCTCGCGGTGGGCAAGCGGGCCGATCTCAACGTGATCGACTTCGACGCACTCGACCTGCACCTCCCCGAGGTGCGCTACGACCTGCCCACGGACGCGAAGCGCGTGGTGCAGCTCGCCGACGGCTACGACGTCACGGTGTGCGCCGGCGAGGTCACCTTCCGATCGGGCCGCGCCACCGGCGCGCACCCCGGCATGCTCATCCGCGGCCCCCAGGCCTGAAGGGAACAGCGGTGTACGACATCCTCATCACCGACGGATTGCTGGTCGACGGCACGGGTGCACCGCCCGTGCGCGGCGACCTCGCGCTGCGCGGCGGCACCATCGTCGCGGTCGGCGGAACCATCACCGGCGAGGCGCGCGAGACCATCGACGCCGGCGGACGCGTGGTCACGCCCGGCTTCGTCGACGTGCACACCCACTACGACGGTCAGGCCACCTGGGACGAGATCCTCGACCCGTCCACCTCGCACGGCGTCACCACCATCGTGGCCGGCAACTGCGGTGTCGGGTTCGCGCCCGCAGCGCCCGGCAACCACGACTGGTTGATCGAGCTCATGGAGGGCGTCGAGGACATCCCCGGCACCGCCCTGCACGAAGGCATGGCGTGGGACTGGGAGAGCTTCCCGCAGTACCTCGATGCGCTCCAACGGCGCCGCCACTCGATCGACATCGGCGTGCAGATCCCGCACGGTGCGGTGCGGGCCTATGTCATGGGCGAGCGCGGGGCGCGCAACGAACCAGCGAGCTCCGACGACATCGCCCGCATGGCCGCCATCGTGCGCGAGGCGGTCGAAGCAGGCGCGCTCGGGTTCTCGACCTCGCGCACGCTCGGTCACCGCGCCATGGACGGCGAACCGGTACCCGGCACCTTCGCCGCCGAGGACGA
>JBKJKR010000449.1:0-5013 GCA_046597135.1 Acidimicrobiales bacterium
CATCTCCACTGCGCCGAACAAGAACACTCCGGTACGCATGGCTCGCGCCACCTTTCGATCGTGTTGCCGTCGCGTGACGGCAGGCTAGGAACAGCCCGTTTCGGCGAGGTTCCCTGGTTGTGAACGCATAGCGAGCGGCACCTTTCGCGCAGCTGACGGGGTGGACGAACCCGGCGGCGGGGTCATCCGCGGCGGGCGGCGAGGCGCTTGGTGATGAGCTCGCGACGCTCGAGCAGTTCCCGATGGGTGAACGAGTCGACGGCAGCGTCCACGCCAAAGCTGCGGGTCACCGCGGTCATGTCGATCTGGTAGGCGGTGGGGTCCATGCCGACCTGCTGGGCGATGCGCTCGCCGTGGGTGGTGGCGAAGTACAGCGCGAGCTGCTGGATCTCGGCGAAGAGGTCGAGGTCGGGGGCGAGCGTTGCGATGGCACCGTCGAGGAACACGAGGTTCTTCACGAAGAGCAGGAGCTCCTTCGGGATGCGCGCGCCGTAGCCGATGAGCGCCTTGGTGACCCGTTGCAGCTCGGCCACCAGCTCGTCGGCGGTGAGCTGGGTGGGGTCGATGGGCGGTGCATCGAAGCCGAGGTCGCGGGCCACCGCGGCGAGATCGACGTCGTGGGGGAGCGCACCGAGGTCGCGCATCGCCGCGAGCTGACTGTTCGAGTCGTTCATGGTGCCGGCGATGAGCAGGCGGAGGAACGCCAGGCGCCGCGGTTCGGACAAGCGTCCGGTGATGCCGAAGTCGAGCAGCGCGGTGCGTCCGTCGTCGCGGACGAAGAGGTTGCCGCCATGGAGGTCGCCGTGGAAGATCCCGTTGATGAGGGCGCCCTCGAGGAAGCCGATCATGCCGGTGCGGATGATGGCGTGCGTGTCGATGCCGGCGCCGCGGATGCCGGCGACGTCGTCGAACACGAAACCCGAGAGGCGCTCCATGACAAGCATGCGTCGCGTGACGAGGGTGGGGTGGGGGCGGGGGATCACGTAGCCGCGTTGGCCCAGCTGGGCGAACGACTGCGCAACGTCGAGCATGTTCTCGGCCTCGAGGCGAAAGTCGAGCTCCTCGTTGATGGTGTGAGCGAAGACCTCGACGAGGGCGGGCGGGTTTGCGAGCGCGGCGACCGGTATGCGCCCGACGAGGAGCGGCGCCAACCAGGCCATGACCCGCAGGTCCTCGTGCACCAGCCGGCCGACGTTCGGACGTTGCACCTTGACCACGACCTCGGTGCCGTCGAGCAGCGTCGCCCGGTGCACCTGCGCGATCGATGCGGCGGCGAGTGGCTCGCGGTCGAACACGGCGAAGGTGTCCTCGAGCGGACCGCCGAGCTCCTCCTCGAGCACGGCGCGGACGACCTCGTAGGGCTCCGGCGTGACGCGGTCGCGGCACTTCTTGAACTCGTCGACCAGTTCGTTCGGGAAGATGCCCTGCCCCGAGCTGATGATCTGCCCGAGCTTGATGTAGGTGGGTCCGAGCGTCTCGGCGGCCTCGCGCAGCCGGCGCGACAAGCCGGCGCGAGAGGCGCTCGCGTCACCGCTGCGCCGCTCGCGGAGGGCCCAGATACCGAGCGCGCCGCCGATCTCGCGGACCACGCGCACCGATCGCCAACCAGGGAACCGCCGGGGTGTCACGAGCTGTGGGACCTCGCGCTGGGCGACCGACCGAACGGCGCGGAGCGGCTTGCGCCAGGCGAGGTGCTCGGGGTCGAGCACCCATGGCGGGTCGTCGCTGAACGATCCGAAGATCAGGTCGGCCGGCGGTGCGGAGGTGGGCTCGGTGGTCGGCAGGGGAGTGGGCGACAGCGATGGCACGCCGAGTTCAACCGTTGAGGGCGCGCAATGCTTCCGCAGCCAGTTCGGGGCGACAGATCAGCAGGTCGGGGAGGTACGGGTCGGGTTGGTTGTAGCGCAGCGGGCTGCCGTCGATGCGTGACACGTGCAGGCCCGCAGCGGCCGCCACGGCCGCCGGCGCGCACGAATCCCACTCGTATTGGCCGCCGCTGTGCGCATAGATGTCGGCATGGCCGAGCACGACCGCCATGGCCTTGGCTCCGGCGCTGCCCATGGCGATGAGCTGGGCGCCCATGGCCTCGGCCACGATCATTGCCGCGACCGGTGGCCGCGAGCGCGACACGATGAGCCGGGGTGGCCCGTCGTGAGGCGGCGGGAGGGTGGGCGCCCGATGCGTGGACAACGTGAGACCCACGGCGGGGAGCGCGACGGCACCGGCCACGGGGCGCTCGTCGATCACGAGGGCGACGTGCACGGCCCAGTCGGCGCGTGGGTTCTCGCCGAACTCGCGGGTGCCGTCGAGCGGGTCGACGATCCAGGTGCGGGTGGAGCGCAACCGTTCGGCTCGGTCGACGCCTTCTTCGGACAGCACCGCATCGGTCGGGAAGCTCGCAGTGAGCGCGGCCATGATGAGGTCGTGGGCCGTGCGGTCACCCGTGTGCTTGAGCATGGAGGGCGGAGCGCCCTCGGCCACCATGCGGGTGCGGAGTGCGACGAGCATCTCGCCGGCCGCCGTGGCGATGCGGGCGGCTTCGGCGTGGTCGCGCTCGGAGACGAGCGCCGGGAGGGAGTCGGATGCGGTCACGACGGAGCACCCTACCGGTCGGGCCATGGTGCGCCGAATGCCGACTTGTGAGGTCGGAATTGCGGCCGTAGGCTTTTCGCACCATGGCATACGAGTTGTCCAACCTGCGCGAGCTCGAGGCCGAGTCGATCCACATCATCCGTGAGGTGGCCGCCGAGTTCGAGCATCCCGGGATGCTGTTCTCCGGCGGCAAGGACTCGATCGTGATGCTTCGCCTCGCCGAGAAGGCCTTCTGGCCCTGCAAGATCCCGTTCCCGGTGGTCCACGTCGACACCGGTCACAACTTTCCCGAGGTCATCGCCTACCGCGACCGTCGCGTCGCCGAGCTCGGCATCCGCCTCATTGTCGGCTCGGTGCAGGACGACATCGACGCCGGCCGCTCGGTCGAGGAGACCGGTCCGCGAGCCAGCCGCAACCGTCTGCAGACCGCCACGTTGCTGCGTACCATCGAGGAGGGCCGCTTCGACGCCGTCTTCGGCGGCGGCCGGCGTGACGAGGACAAGGCCCGGGCCAAGGAGCGTGTGTTCTCGTTCCGCGACGACTTCGGCCAGTGGGACCCGAAGAACCAGCGCCCCGAGCTGTGGTCGCTCTACAACGGGCGCATCCGGCGGGGTGAGCACATCCGTGTCTTCCCGATCTCGAACTGGACCGAGCTCGACATCTGGCAGTACGTGGCCGACGAGGGCATCGAGCTGCCGTCGATCTACTACGCACATCAGCGCCGGGTGTTCGAACGCGACGGCATGTGGATCGCCGACACGCCCTACGTCACGGTCATGCCCACGGAGACCATCATCGAGAAGCAGGTCCGCTTCCGCACGGTCGGCGACGCGTCGTGCACCGGGGCCGTCGCATCGGCGGCCGATTCGATCGAGAAGGTCATCGCCGAGATCTCGGCCACGCGCATCACCGAGCGGGGCGCGACCCGGGCCGACGATCGCATCAGCGAGGCCGGCATGGAAGATCGCAAGAAAGAGGGCTACTTCTGATGCCGGCCTACTCGCCGCGAGCTGACCGTGTCGCCGCAGATCGCAAGAAGGAGGGCTACTTCTGATGGAGCTCCTCCGCTTCGCCACCGCCGGCAGCGTCGATGACGGCAAGTCCACCCTCATCGGCCGCTTGCTCTACGACACCAAGTCGATCTTCCAGGACCAGCTCGAGGCCGTCGAGCGCACGTCCATCCAGATGGGTTCGGAGTACGTGAACCTTGCGCTGCTCACCGACGGCCTGCGGGCCGAGCGCGAACAGGGCATCACCATCGACGTGGCGTACCGCTACTTCGCCACGCCCAAGCGCAAGTTCATCATTGCGGACACCCCCGGCCACGTGCAGTACACGCGGAACATGGTCACGGGTGCATCCACGGCCGACCTTGCGCTCGTGCTGGTGGACGTGCGCAACGGCGTGGTCGAGCAGTCGCGCCGCCACGCGTTCATCTCGACGTTGCTGCGCATCCCGCACCTCGTGGTGTGCGTCAACAAGATGGACCTCGTGGGCTACGACGAGGCCGCCTTCGAGAAGGTCAAAGCCCAGTTCCGCGAGTTCGCCATGAAGCTCGACGTGAGCGATCTCACCTTCATCCCGGTGTCGGCGCTGCACGGCGACAACGTGGTCGAACGGTCCCCGAACATGCCCTGGTACCAGGGACCCTCGCTGCTGCACCATCTCGAAGAGGTGCACATCGCGAGCGACCGCAACCTGATCGACGCCCGGTTCCCGGTGCAGTACGTGCTGCGGCCCTACAACGACGAGTTCCACGACTACCGCGGGTTCGCCGGGACCGTGGCCGGTGGGGTGCTCAAGCCCGGCGATCCGGTCATGGTGCTCCCGTCGGGGTTCACGTCGACGATTGCGTCGATCGACACCTTCGACGGGCCCATCGACGAAGCCTTCCCGCCGATGTCGGTCACGATCCGGCTTGCCGACGACATCGACGTGTCGCGCGGCGACATGTTGTGCCGACCGCACAACCAGCCCCACGTCGGCCAGGACATCGACGCCATGGTGTGCTGGATGAGCGAGAAGGCGGAGCTCACCCCGGGGCTCAAGCTCAGCATCAAGCACACCACCCGCTCGGCCCGTGCGCTCGTGAAGCAACTGCAGTACCGCCTCGACGTGAACAGCTTGCACCGCGAAGAGGGCGCAGGCCGGCTCGGCCTGAACGACATCGGACGCGTGACGCTGCGCACCACGCAACCGCTCTTCTACGACGAGTACCGCCGCAATCGCACCACGGGCAGCTTCATCCTCATCGATGAGGCCACCATGGCCACCGTCGGCGCAGGGATGATCATCGGTCCTGCGAGCTGAGATGAACCAGAACATCGTGTGGCACGAACCGATCGTGCCGCGCGCCGACCGATGGGCGGTGCTCGGCGTGCGCGGCGCCACCATCTGGTTCACCGGCTTGTCGGGCTCGGG
>JBKJKR010000504.1:0-3256 GCA_046597135.1 Acidimicrobiales bacterium
CCAGCGCGCCCGCGCTCACGCGGGACTCCACCTGCGTGGCGAAGCGCTCGTCGACGATCGCGCCGCCCGTCGTGCTCGTGCCGTCGACGCCGTCGCTCGCGAACGCCGCGAAGAGCACGCGCCGGTGCGGAGAGAGCCCACGACCGACGAGCGCGGCGAGATGCCCGCGGATGTCCTTGAGATCGACCTCGAGCTTGTGGATGCGTCGCTCGATGCGCCGTCGATCGACTTCGAGCTTCGTCTCGCCGGGGCCACGCGTGCCGATGCCCGCGCCCTGCTGCGACAGCTTCTTGCCCATGCCCCGCAAGCGCGGCAGCAAGTAGCGCAACTGGGCCAGCTCGACCTGCGCCTTTCCTTCGAGGCTCGAGGCGTTCTGGGCGAAGATGTCGAGGATGACCGCGGTGCGATCGAGCGCGCTTCGCCCGAAGATGCGTTCGAGGTTGAACTGCTGCGCAGGCGTCAACTCGTCGTCGAACACCACGGTGTCGGAGTCGAGGGCCACCGACAGATCGCGGACCTCGGTGGCCTTGCCGCTGCCGATGAAGGTGGCCGGGTCGGGCGCCTGGCGGCGTTGCATCATGCGACCCACGACGTCGGCACCGGCGGTGTCGACGAGCAACGCGAGCTCGTCGAGGGACGCGTCCGTTTCGTCCTCGGTGTGCGGCGGTGTGGTGACCCCGACGAGGATGATGCGTTCTCGGAAGTTGCGTTCGATGAGGCCGCCACGCGCGTCGCCGCCGAAGTCACCGAACGCCCCGCGGTGCGAGGCGTCGTCGGCAACCTCGATGGTGAAGTCGTCGGGCGCGAACTCGTCGCTGTACTCCGCGAACAGGTCGTCCTCGGCGCCGTCGGTGTGGCCGCCGGTGTCGGGGCCGGACGGATCGTGAGGCTCAGGCATCGGGAACCTCGACGGCACCGATGTACTCGGACGGCCCGACGAGGGTGAGCTGCTCCCCCACGATCACGTCGGCCGCGCCGCCGGGCATGCGGACGGTGACGTGAGCGTCGACGAGGCCCCACTCGTGCGCCGCGAGAGCCGCAACGACCGCCCCGCTGCCGCAGGCCTCGGTGATGCCCGCGCCTCGCTCCCACACCCGGAGCGTCAACGAACCGTCGGATGTGGGGGCGATGAAGTGCACGTTCATCCCTTCGGGGTAGTCGTGCTCGAGCAAGGGTCCGTCGTGGGCGAGGTCGACCGCCTCCGGGTCGGCGACCAGCACCACCAGGTGCGGGTTCCCGATGTCGTAGGTGGCGGCGCGCTCGGGGACCACAGTCGAGGCGACCGGGTCGCGGGCGAGCGCCGGGCCGGGCCGTGCCGCACCCATGTCGACCCGCACGAACACCTCGTTCGCCGACCCACCGGGCGCTACGACCAGCTCGCGGTCGCCCGCCAAGGTCTCGACCACGAGGATCGCCTCGCTCACGCCACGTGACCGCACGATGGCCTGGGCCACGCAGCGGATGCCGTTGCCGCTTATCTCGGCGACGCTGCCGTCGGCGTTGAACAACGACATCACTGCGTCGATGCCGGGGCGATCGGTCGGGGTGAGCACGAGCAGGCCATCGGCGCCGATGCCGCGGTGTCTGTGGCACAGACGACGCGCCAACGATGCCGGCTCGGCCGGCACCTCGGCGGAGAACAGCACGAGGAAGTCGTTTCCGAGGCCGTGGTACTTGGTCAGGAGCATTTGTCCCATTCTCCCAGCATGTCGACGAGAACCTCCAACGAGTTGCCGGCGCTCTCGAGCCACACGACACGAGGGTCGCGTCGGAACCACCGCTGCTGGCGGCGGGCGAACCTTCGGGTGCGTTGGCGGGCCAGTGCCAGCGCGTCGTCGAGCGTGGACTCGCCCCGGAGGTGCGCCGCGAGCTCCTTGTAACCGAGGGCTTGGCCGGCACCCAACGACAGACCACCCGGCGCGGCGAGCAGACCTTCGACCTCGGCCAGGAAACCGGTCTGCATCTGCGTCTCGTACCGGGCCTCGATGCGCGCGTCGAGGAAGGAGCGAGGCAGGTGCAGGCCGACCTGATGGATCTTCGGCGTGGCGCCGTACGCCTCGAGACCGGGTCCGTAGGCGGAGAACGCGCGGCCGGATCCGAGCGTCACCTCGAGCGCACGGATCACCCGGCGTCGGTTCGTCGGCTCCATGCGTGACGCGGCCACTGGATCGAGCGCGAGCAGTCGATCGAACATGGCGCGGGTATCGGGCTCTGCGTCGAGCTCGGCGCGCACATCGGGGAACTGGCCCGGGATGTCGAGGTCATCGACGAGTGAACGGAGGTACAGCCCCGTTCCGCCCACGAGCAGCGCTCGTTTGCCGCGCCGTTCGATGTCGACGAGTGCGGCGCGTGCGTCATGCTGCCATCGAGCGAGGCCGTAGTCCTCCGACGGCTCCGCGACATCGAGCAGATGATGGGGCACGACAGCTTGCTCGGCGCGCGTCGGTTTCGCGGTGCCGATGTCCATGCCGCGATACACCTGCATGGCATCGACGGTGACGATCTCCACGTCGGAGCGGACACCGGCGCGCGCCATGGCCAGCTGCGACTTGCCCGACGCGGTGGGTCCGATCAACGCGACCGGTGTGGTCACTCGAACTCGGCGAGCAGCGCGTAGAAGTCGAGCTTTCGCGGGTCGGCGCGCTCGAGTCCGTACCACTGGAAGAACTGCGGGATGAGCTCGGGACCGAGCGTGCGGGCGATGGAGCGAACCGCCGACGCGAGGTCGACGTATCGGTCGGCTATGCCGGCTTGGCCCCAATCGATCACGCCACTGACACCGGTCTGGTCGAGCAGGGCCACGTCGAGCCCGAACGAGCCGTGGGTGAACACCTCGTCGTCCTCGGCCGGCCGCGACTCGGCCAGGATCTCGTAGAGCCGGTCGACGCTGTAGCGGTTGTACGGCGGCGTGAAGGTCGCGGGGTCGTACTGGTCGATCGTCATGCGGCGCTTGATGCTGCGCATGCGCAGCTCGAGTCGGGACGAGAAGGGGCAGTTGTCGATCGGGATCTCGTGCACGAACCGCAAGGCCTGCGCCAGGTACTCGACGGTGCGCGACGCCCGGGTGACGTGCTCGGCTGCGCTGGCCCGGGTGCCGGGGGGCAAGGACAGCACCACCGCATGCCCACCGGAGTCGAGCTGCGCCGAGGCCAGCACCTTGGGGCTCGGCAAGCGGCGGTCGATCCACTCGAGCCGGTCGACCTCGGCCAGCACAGCGAACGGGTCGTTGGCGGGGGCGACCTTGAGCGTGCGCACC
>JBKJKR010000516.1:0-3571 GCA_046597135.1 Acidimicrobiales bacterium
TTCGCCACGGCCGAGGCCACGGCGCGGCGCGCCCGCGACCTCGCCGCCGGCGCGCCCGCAACGGCGCTCGACGCCGACGAGGTGTTGGTCGACGTGCTTGTCGCGGCGGGCAAGCCCGGTGACGCCTTAGCGCTCGGCCAAGGCGTCGACGAGCGGCTCGCAGGCATCGACGCCCCGCCACGACGACGCGCCGATCTCCACCTCGTGCTCGCCCGCGCCGCGCTTGCTGCGGGCGACGTGGGCGTGGCGGCACGCGCCGTCGACGCGGCGCGCTCGATCTCCGAGCACGACGATGACCGTGCGCTCGTCGCGCGCATCGACACGGTCGCCACCGAGGTCGCGCTCGACCACGGCGACCTCGAGCTCGGCAAGCGACTGGGCCGACGCGCCGTCGAGGCCGGACGCGCCACGGATCAGCCGGCGGTGGTGTGCGAGGGGCTGTTGTTGCTCGGCCGGCTGGCTCGTCCCGACGGCAAGCCGACGCCGCTCGAGCAGTTCACGATGGCCGCCCAGGTCGCGGCCGCGGCCGGGCTCTCGCGCTGGCAACTCCGGGTGCAGCACGAGCTCGCGCTCGAGTCGTGGGAAGAACGTGGCGGTGCGGCCATCCGCGAGACCCGCGACCTCGCGGCGCGCATCGGCGCGCATCTCACGGTCGCCGTGATGGATCTGACGCTCGCCGACTTCGCGCTGTCGGATTACGAGACCGTCGCGTGCCTCGAGGCGGCGACTGCGTGCGCTGACGCGAGTCGCCGGTACGGCTTGGCCACCGAGTCGGTCGCACAGCTCTGGCTCGCCGGCGCACACGCGCTCGCCGACGACCACGACGCGATGCGCGTTGCCATAGATGCGGCGTTGGCTCGCGACCCGCGTGACCCGCGCATCCTCGCCGATCTGCTCGGTCGGGTGCACGTGACCCAGGCGTTCGTCCGCGACGAGCTCGAGCGGCTACCCGGTCTGCTCGACGAGATGATGGGGCACGTGCGCCGTGCTCCGCCGACGACGTCGGTCTATCCGGGGCGCGTGCTGTGGGCACTGCTCGTCACCGCGGACGACGACGATCGCGGCGCCGATGCTCGCCGCGAGTACCACGAGGCAGCCGCCGGTCTCGGCATGCCGCTGTTCGAGCACTACGGGCGGATCATCGAAGCCGTCGCGCTCGGCCGCGCCGGTGCCGTGGCCGAAGCCGACGCGATGATGCGGCCGGCGTACGACGCGATCATGAACGCGCCGCTGAGTCGCGGCATGGCGCGCACCACGATGCTGATCGTCTCGCGCGCGGCGATCCGCGACGGCTGGGGCGAGCCGGCGCGCTGGTTGCGCGAGTGCGATGCCTGGTTCGCCGAGCGAGGTTTCGATCGGTTGGTGCGGCGCACGCGAGCGCTCCTGCGCGCGAGTGGCGCGCCCGTGTCACGGCGAGGGCGCGGGGACTCGGAGGTCCCCGGTGCGCTCAAGGCGCTGGGCATCACGAGCCGCGAGATGGACGTGCTGAAACTCGTCGTCGCGGGCCACTCCAACAAGGCGATCGCCGCCGAGCTCTACCTTTCGCCGAAGACGGTCGAACACCACCTCGCCAGCCTCTTCACGCGCGCCGGCGTCGCCAACCGGCAGGCCCTCACCGAGCTCGTGGCCGGTCATCTCGCCTAATTGGGGGTCGCGTCCCCGATGACGTGTGCGGCCGCCGGGCGCATGATCACCGCATGCAGACCAACGTCCACGAAGTAGCCGAAGGCGTCTATCGCCTGTCGACCCTCATCCCCGAGGCCGCCCCCGGCGGCTTCACCTTCAACCAATACCTGCTCACCGGTGAGGAGCCGATGCTCTTCCACACCGGTGCGCGCCAGCTGTTCCCCTTGGTTGCCGACGCGGTTGCCAAGGTGCTCGACGTCGAGCGCCTGCGCTGGATCAGCTTCGGCCACGTCGAGTCCGACGAATGCGGCTCGATGAACCTTTGGCTCGAAGCGGCGCCGAAGAGCGAGGTCCTGTTCAACCCGCTCGGGTGCGACGTGTCGCTCAACGACCTGTGCGACCGGAAGCCCGTCGTCGCGGTGCCCGGCGAACAGCGAGACCTCGGCGGTCACGTCGTGCGGACGATCATGACGCCCCACGTGCCCCACGGCTGGGAGGCGCAGGTGCTGTTCGACGAGACGTCACGAACCCTGTTCTGCGGCGACGTATTCGGACAGGTGGGGGACGCGCCCGCCATCGTGCACGGCGTCGACATCGTCCAACCCGCGCTCGATGCGGAGGACATGTTCGGGGCCACGGCGTTGACGGCGCAGACCGCGCCGACGCTGCGGCTGCTCGCCGCGCTCGAGCCGCGGACGCTCGCGTTGATGCACGGCCCGGCGTTCGTCGGCGATTGCACGAGAGCGCTGCTCGACCTGGCCGACGCGTATGAGGCACGATTCGAGGCGGCACGCAGCTCGAACCTGATGGGAGCCTCGTGATGCGTCAGCACCTCACCACCGACACGGTCGAGCGCTACATCGAAGCCACACCCGAGGCGCTCTACGACCTCATCGCGGACGTCACGCGCACACCGGAGCGCACCCCCGACATCGTGCGGTGCACGTGGCTCGACGGCGCCACCGGCCCGGCCGTCGGCGCCCGGTTCAAGGCGGTCAACAAGCAGGGCCGGGGCCCGAACTGGAGCAACAAGCCCGTGGTGACGGTGGCCGATCGGGGCCGCGAGTTCTCGTTCACGCGCACCGAGCCGTTCGCCGGCACGATCCTGTGGCGCCATCGCTTCGAGGCGGAGGGCACCGGCACCCGCATGATCGAGAGCTACGAGGTCATCAAGCCGATCCGGGCCATGGGCTGGTTCATCATCGACACGTTGTACGGGATGAAGGACCGCCGGGCAGAACTTCGGGCGAGCATCGAGGCCTCGCTCGACCGGGTCGCCGAGATCGTCGCACCGGTACCGGCCCGCTGACGGCGCCGTCCACCGTGAATGTGCCCTCGCATCGATGAACGGTCCGAGGATCTCGATCATGCTCGCCGCCGCGGCGGCGACGGGGCTGAGCAGCAGCGGCACGTTCTGTTCGCAGCCGCAAGGGCATCGCTATGGCATACCGCACGTCTAGCGGGAGAACCCCGCGGGCCATACCGAAAACCCGAGGAGTTCCGCGCCGATTCGACGAAGGTTCTCGGGGCGTCCTCCTTTGGCGGCCTTGACCCCCTTCGTTCGACCGACCCGCTGACGTCCGAAGAACGGGGTCGGCGCTCGTCAGGCTCCGGTGGGCCGCACCGGTGCCGGTTCGGCCACCTCGACGAGTGGCGTCAGGAGCAGGATCCGCAGGTCGACGAGCGTGTGCACGATGATGGCCGGCACGATCGAGCCGGTGTCCACGGTGAGCAGCCCGAACATGACGCCGAGCAACCCGGTGAGCAGCACGTTCTTCCAGCCCTGGTACAGGTGTGCGAAACCGAACGCGATCGAGGTCACGAGCACGGCCGCTTCGCTCGTGATGGTCGGCCAGAGCCAGAAGAGGTACGACAGCCCGAAGGCACGGTAGAGCAGCTCCTCGGTGACGCCGGCGGTGACCGCCAAGCCCACGAAACGGGCAGG
>JBKJKR010000571.1:0-11082 GCA_046597135.1 Acidimicrobiales bacterium
ATGGGGGCGGATTTCGTCATCCGAGGGGGCACCGTCGTCGACGGCACCGGCGCACCGCAGCGCCGGGCCGACGTGGCGGTAAAGGACGGACGCATCGTCGCCATCGGCGAGGGCCTCGAAGGCGATCGTTTCATCGACGCCACGGGCCGCATCGTGGCCCCCGGGTTTTTCGACATCCACACGCACTACGACGCACAGGTCTTCTGGGACCCGGCGCTGACCCCGTCGTGCTATCACGGTGTCACCACCGTGGTCGCGGGCAACTGCGGGTTCTCGATCGCGCCCACCCGCCCCGAAGATCGTGAGCTCATCGCCCAGACCCTCGAAAAGGTCGAGGACATGGACGTCGCCGCGCTCGCCGCGGGCATCCCCTGGGATTTCGAGACCTTCCCCGAGTACCTCGCCTCCATCGAGCGTCGCGGCACGGTGCTCAACTACGCGGCGTACATCGGCCACACCCCGCTGCGCATGTACGCCCTCGGCGACGCGGCCTCCGATCGTGTCGCCACCCCCGACGAGATCGACCGCATGGCCGGCCTCGTGCGCGAAGCCATGCTGGCCGGCGCCGCCGGTTTCGCGACCAGCTTCGCCATGACCCACCGCGGCGCCGACGGCAAGCCGATCCCGAGTCGTTGGGCTGACCGCGCCGAGTTCGAGGCGCTGTTCAAGGCCGTGGGCGACACCCGTCGCGGCGTCGTCGAGGTCACGCCCGGCGAGAACCTGTCCATCGCCGGCATGTACGAGTTGCAGCCGTCGATCGGCGTGCCCATGACCTACACCGCGCTGCTCACCGCGCCCAACGGGTCGCATCTGCGCAACCTCGAGCTCAGCCGTCAGGGCTGGGCCGCCGGCGCACAGGTGTGGCCGCAGGTCACGTGCCGCCCGTTGAACTTCTCGATGACGCTGCTCGAACCGTTCACCCTGAACCCCAACGCCGAGTTCGCCTCGCTCATGGGCTCCTCGATCGAGGCGCGCGCCGCCGCGTATGCCGACCCCGCGTGGCGGGCCCGGGTCAAGGAGATCTGGGCCAACATGATGGGCATGGTGCCGCGCTTCGACACCTACGAGATCATGGAGTCCGAGGCCCACGCCGACCTCGTCGGCCTGAAGCTCTCCAAGATCGCGGCCGACATGGGCCAAGAGCCGTTCGACGCCCTGCTCGACCTGGCGCTCACCGAGCCCGACCTCAAGCTCCGGGTCAAGTGCGTCGTGGCCAACGACGACATCGCCGGCATCCGCGAGCTCCTCGCCGACAGCGGCTGCACGCTCGGTCTGTCCGACGCCGGTGCCCACGTCGGGCAGCTGTGCGACGCCCCGATGCCCACGGACCTGCTCGGCAACTGGGTGCGTGAGTACGAGGCGCTCTCCCTCGAGGCGGCCATCCGCAAGCTGTCGGGTGTGCAAGCCGACCTCTTCGGCTTCGCCGACCGTGGCTATCTCAAGGCGGGCTACGCGGCCGACGTCATGGTGTTCGACCCGGCCACCGTCGCGCCCGGACCCGTGCGTCGCGTCCGCGACTTCCCGGCCGACACCGAGCGGCTCACCGCCGACGCGCCGGTGGGCGTGCGCCACGTGCTCGTGAACGGCACGCCCATCCAGCTCGACGGCGTGCAGCTGCCCGACGTGCTGGCCACCCGCCCCGGCCAGATGGTCAAGCCCTCACCGCGCAGCTGACGGTCGGCCCTCGCCGCGGAGCGGAGTGCCAGGCCCCTCCGCGTGGCTGAGGGTCAGGTCGTGGGCCGCCGCGTGGTCGTCGGCGTGGCTGCAGGCGGCGCCGCCGGCGCCATTGATCGGCGCGGCTGGGTGCTCGACCACTCGTCGGCGAGGTCGTAGGCCTCGACCTCGAGCCCGATCGCCCGGTACGCCTTTCGGTGCTTGCGCAGCCGCACCAGCTGGCGCACGTAGCTGGCGAGGTAGCGCCCCAGGAACCGCACCACGCCCAGTTCGTGCCACTGGCGGACGTGGACGAGCTCGTGGGCGAGCAGCTTGCGCGAGCCGTCGTGGGCTTCGTCGGAGGTGACGAACACGAAGCGGCCGAGGGTCATGCCGCTGGTCCCGGGTGCGAGCAACGGAACGCTGATGATCCGCGCTCGCTCGGCCAGGGCGCGGGGCAACACGTCGTAGGCCGCGAGCTCGACCTCGTTGAGGCGGCGGACCCGTCGGCGTCGTGACCGCTGCGGCCCGCCCGCGCTCACCACCGGGCGAGGACCTCGGCGAGCTCGGAGAGGTCGGTGATCGACACGAAGTCGTGGTGGTCCTCCGCGACCGCCAGCTCCATCGACCAGGTGATCTCGTACGGCACGTGCACGCCGCGCCCGCCGATGTCGAGCACGGGCAGGATGTCGCTGCGCAACGAGTTGCCCACCATCGCGAACGACGCGGGGTCGATGCCGTGTCGGTTGAGGATGCGCGAGTAGGTCGCCGTGTCCTTCTCGTTGACCACCTCGATCTGCCAGAACAGGTCCGCCAGCCCGGACGTGGCGATCTTGGTCTCCTGGTGGAAGAGGTCGCCCTTGGTGATCAGCACCAGCCGGTGCGTCGCCGCCAGCTCGCCGACCACGTCGGTCACGTAGGGCAGGAGCTCGACCGGATGGGCGAGCAGTTCCTTGCCCTGTTCGATGATGCGCTGGATCTGGCTCGCCGGAATCGTGCCGTCGGACAGTTCGATCGCGGTCTCGATCATCGACAGCACGAAGCCCTTGACGCCGTACCCGAACAGCTTGAGGTTGCGCCGCTCGGCCTGGAGCAGTGCCTCTTCGGTGGTGTGTGGCTCGGCGAACTCGGCCAGCAGATCGTGGAAACGTTGCTGCGCGTCGTGGAAGTAGCGCTCGTTGTGCCACAGCGTGTCGTCGGCGTCGAAGCCGACGGTGTCGATGGTCATCGCGATGCGGTGACGCGTTCGGCGAGCTGCGGCGCCTCGCCCGATTCGAGCGGGGTCATCGCCAGATCGATGGCGGTCCAGGTGGTCTTCGAGAACGGGTAGAGGAAGATCGGTGCGAGCACCGAAATCGCGCCCGCGATGAGGGCCAGTTCCACGGCCGGGACATGCGGTGATGTGACGATGAAGCCCACCACGAGCACGATCAGCAGCAACCCGAACGTGATGATGGTGTTCATGCCGACGGCGCCCACGAACTGCCCTTCGGAGCGTTCGAACAGGTACCCACAGCTCGGGCAGCGCTCGACCATCTTGGTCCAGCGGCGGAAGAGCTTCCCGCTGCCGCAGACGCAACAGCGCAGCGTGCACGCTCGGCCGACCATCACGAAGAACCCCGGCGTGGGTGGCGCGGGAACGTCGGTGCGGCGATCGCGAAGCGAGTCATGGGCCATGGCGTCACGCTACGGAATGACCTGGGGATCTGCGCGATCGGGGTACGCGATCGCACATGGCCGGCGGCGTCCGGGCAAGATGGGTCCGCGCGATGGTTCCCGCGCGGAAGGGAAGCATCGTGACCGCCATCACCGAGGACGACGTCCGCGGCCGGGTACGTGGGGTGATCGACGAGGTCGACGCCCACGACCGGGTTGCCTTCCGTGGAGCGTTGTTCGACCGCGGCCTCGCCTGGGTGCACTTTCCCGAAGGGCGCGGTGGGCTCGCCTTGTCGCACAAGATGCAGACGGTGGTGGCCGCCGAGCTGCAGAACGCCGCTCGCGTCTACGACGACATCGCGTTGAACCCGATCGGCATCGGCATGGCCGCGCCATTGCTCGTGACCTACGGGACCGACGAGATGAAGGACCGTTTCCTGCGGCGCATCTTCACCGGTGAGGACATCTGGTGCCAGCTGTTCAGCGAACCCGGCGCGGGCTCCGACGTCGCGTCGCTCGCCACGCGAGCGGTGCGCGACGGCGACGAATGGATCGTCAACGGTCAGAAGGTGTGGACCACCTTGGGGCACGTGTCGAACTTCGGCCTGCTCGCGGCGCGCACCGACCCGGATCAACCCAAGCACAAGGGCATGTCGTACTTCGTGGTCGACATGCACGCGCCCGGGGTCGAGGTGCGGCCGCTCTTCCAGATCACCGGCGAGGCCGAGTTCAACGAGGTGTTCTTCACCGACGCCCGCGTGCGCAACGACTACATGCTCGGGCGCGAAGGTGAGGGTTGGAACGTTGCGGTGGCCACGCTGATGAACGAGCGCGTGGCGCTCGGCGGCGGCGTGCGCTCGCGAGGCAGCGGCCCGATCGAGGTGGTGCTCGAGGCGTGGCGAACGAACCGGCACCTGCACGGCCCGGCGATGCGCGATCGGGTGGTGCAACTGTGGATCCGGGCCGAGGTGCTGCGCCACACCAACCAGCGGGCCCGCACGGTGGCCAAGGCCGGCACCCCAGGGCCCGAAGGTTCCATCGGCAAGCTGTTGTCGGCCGAGCTCAACAAGGACATCGGCGAGTGCGCGCTCGACGTGCTCGGCGCGGCCGGCATGTTGCACCCCGCGGGCTACCCGATGGACCGCCCCAGCCACGCCGGCCTCGACGCACGCGACCCGTACCGCATGTTCTTGCGCATGCGTGCGCAGAGCATCGAAGGTGGCACCTCCGAGGTCATGCGCAACATCCTCGGCGAACGGGTGCTCGGTCTGCCGAAGGAGCCCGCGGTCGACCGCGACCTTGCCTGGTCGAAGGTGCCCCGCAACGGCTGACCACCGCCGTCCGAGCGCGGGACGCGTCCTTCCGAAAGGACTGGCCATGACCAACGAAGAGGTGATCCGCACCGTGCTGGCGTCGTGGGGCGACGGGCCCGACGCGGCCAAGACCGCGACCCGTGTGCACTTCGCCGACGGCTGCGTGTGGGAGCAGTCGGGGTTCCCCACGACGACCGGCCCCGAGGAGGCCGCCGCGTTGTTCGAATCGATGGCAGCCATGGGTTTCCGCAGCGTCGACGTCGACTTCCGCACCGTCGTGGCCGTGGGCGACGTGGTCTGCACCGAGCGGGTCGACTGGCTCGTGCGCCCCGACGGGTCTCGCGTCGGTCCTCTCCCGATCGTCGGCGTCACCGAGTTCCGAGACGGCAAGATCACTGCGTGGCGCGAGTACTTCGACCGTGCCCACCTGATTACCCACGACGGCGCAGGCGAGCAGGCGTAGCCCGAGGGGTCGAGCGGTCGCGAGCGGACGGTGTGCAGGACGGCGTTCATGCGGCACGTGCCGCAGGTGGGGCATGACTGAAGACGGAGCCGTCGGGTCTTCCCACGACGTTTCGGCCGCCGGAGCGAGTAAGGCTCCAGCCACCTTCGTGCACGGCGTGGTGGTGGTGGCTGCACAGCCAGGCGAGGTTCTCGAAATCGGTCGGGCCGTCGTCATCCCACGGTTGGATGTGATGTGCTCGGCTGTATCGCGCCGGCACGGTGCAGCCCGGGAACTCGCACGTGGCGGACCGGACCCGTAACGCCGTCCGTTGCGCCGCCGTGGCGAGGCGCTGACCGCGCCCGACATCGAGCACTTCGGAAGGGGACCCGAGGACCACCGGGATGATCGCCGCATCGCAGGCGATGCGGCGAGCCGTCTCGCCCGAGATCGGCGTTCCGTCCTCGAGCACGCAGAGCCCTCCCACACGGTCGATGCCGGTGCGCAAGGTCTCGAGGTCGATCAGCACCACCACCTGTGCCTCGCCGCGTCGCGACGAGGGGGCGGATGCGGACGTGCTCGCGCCCTGGACGGTGCCGGTGAGGCTGCGCCGAGCCATCTCTACCAGGGCGTCGGCGCGGAGCTTGGGGAGCTCGCGCGTGGCCGGGCGTTCCGTGGACTGCTTGCCCGACCGCCAGTGCTCGTCGACCAGTGAATCCAACGCGTGCAACACGATGGCGTTGCGCTCGGGGTCGAGCGTGACATCGATGCCCTTCATGCCGTCGTCGCGGTCGGACGTGCGCAACCGGCTGTTCTCTCGTTGATTCGCCGCGGGCGTCTTGCCGCTCTTGCTCTGGGCGACAAGCTCGGCTTGCGCGACCCGCTGCCGGAATGCGTCGGGGGATTCGCTCGCCGCAGCACGAACGAGCGCCTCGATCGACTCGACCGTGGCCCGTTCGGCCCCGACGTGCTCGATCATGGGGTGCAGCAACGCCGCGTGCTCGACGCTGATGGCGCCGTCGGCGAGCGACACGGCCACGCACCGGAACGCCGTGGCCGAGGCCAACGAGCGACCGAGCGCCTTTGCGTCGCGCCCCGAAACACCTGATGCCCGCAAGAACGCTGCGGCGTCGAAGGCGCCCTCGGCGCGAAACGCACCCAGACCCTGGAAGTGCGCGAGCGCAGTGACGAGCACGCCGTCGACCAGCTGCCGCAGGCGCAGCAGCGAGGTGATCACGGGCCGAACGGCATCGGCGGGTTCGGCGACGATCAGGTCGCCGAGCCGCTGCAGCGCATCGTGAAGTGCACCTAGGTCGTCGGTTGAGCTCATGACTCGATTGTACGAAGGGGGTGTGACAGTGACCGGAAGGCACCGTGACGCGCCACACGCGGGATGCCGCGACGTCGGGACATGTTGCGCGCGCGGGGCTTCGCGCTCGATGCTCGTTTGGCCCGCTGCGAGAGGCAGTACGTGTGCGCCGACCCCACAGCATCATCTGCGCAGCGCTGATCTCGCGCTTTGCGTCCACGTTTGACGGCCTATTTGCCGGCTTTCTCGTTGATTCGCGCTTCGAGCGCATCGTCGACGCTCGGTTGTTCGAGCCACCTGCTCGTCGTCGCGGTGGTCGCCTCGCCCACCGGCTGATCCTCGGTCGCGCGGCAGCTACGCGCGGCGCCAGACGGGGCCGGCAGGGGTGTCCTCGACGAGGATGCCGCGCGCCGCGATCTCGTCGCGCAGGCGGTCGGCCTCGGCGAAGTCGCGCGCCGCTCGTGCCGCCTGGCGGGCGGCACGAGCGCGTCGATCTCGGCGTCGGTTTCGACGGCACCGACGTCGAGCACGAGCCCGAACGCATTGCACATCGCATGCACGGTGGCGACCAACGACGATGCCAGCGCGAGGTGTCCGGCGTCGAGCGCCGCATTGGCGCGCCGCACCGTTTCGAAGATCTCCGCGACACCGCTGGGTGTCGCGAGGTCGTCGTCGACCTCGTGGGCGAACGCGTGCAGGGTCTCGGCATCGACCTCGACATCGGCATCGGCCGTGGGCAGGCGACGCGCCAAAGCATCGAGCCGCTCGAGCGCACGCAGCGCCTGGTCGAGCGCCGGGCCGTTGATCTCCATGGTCTTGCGGTAGTGGGTCTGCAGCACCAGCAGCCGCAACGCACGCGGGTCGTAGTTGTCGAGGAGCTCGCCGAGGGTGGTGAAGTTGCCGAGCGACTTCGACATCTTCTCGCCGTCGACGTTGACCATGGCGTTGTGCACCCAGTAGCGGGCGAACGACTTGCCGGCGCCGACCGCTTCGGCGCGTTCGTTCTCGTGATGCGGGAACGCGAGATCGTCGCCGCCACCGTGGATGTCGAACGACTCGCCGAGGATGTCGAGCGACATGGCCACGCACTCGATGTGCCAACCGGGTCGACCGGGGCCCCAGGGCGACGGCCACGTGGGCTCGCCCGGTTTGGCGGCCTTCCACAGCACGAAGTCGAGCGGGTCCTCTTTGCGTTCGTCGATCTCGACGCGGGCGCCTGCGCCCTCGCGCAACTCGTCCGCGCTGCGGTGGGCCAGCGCTCCGTAGTCGGCCAGCTTGCTGGCGCGGAAGTAGACGCCGTTGCCTTCGACCACGTACGCCATGCCCGCGTCCATGAGCTCGTCGACGAAGGCCACCATCTGCTCGACGTACTCGGTGGCGTGCGGGCGGTGATCGGGCGGCTCGATGCCGAGCCGCGTCATCTCGTGGTCGTACGCCGCTTCGTAGACGCGCGCGATGTCGGGTTCGGTGGTGCCCATGGCCGCGGCGCGCTTGATGATCTTGTCGTCGATGTCGGTGATGTTCTGCACCAACGACACCGCGAAGCCCCGCCACCGCAGGTACCGCCGCAGCACGTCGTAGGTGAGCGCGCTGCGTGCGTGGCCGACGTGGGGGACGTCGTACACCGTGGGGCCGCACGCGTAGATCGAGACCTGGTCGGCGTTGCGGGGGACGAACTCGGTCTTGTCGCCGGTGAGGGTGTCGGTGAAGCGCAGCACCCGGCAAGGATACGCGCCGGGGGTGGGGCACACCCCACTGAATTCGCAGGCCGGGCGGGTCAGTGCTCTCGGTGATCGTCGGGCGCCGGGGCGGCCTCGCCCAGCAGAACGGTCTTGAGCACCTTGCCCGACGCGTTGCGGGGCAGGGGTTCGTCGCGCACCTCCCACAACGTGGGCACCTTGTACCCGGCCAGCACCTCGCCCGTGAACGTCGCGAGCTCGGCGAAGTCGAGGCGCACCCCGGCGGCCGGGACGACGATGGCCTTGACCTCTTGGCCGTGCTCGTGATGATCGCTGCCCACCACGGCGCACTCACGCACGTGGGGGTGCGCTTCGACGCGCGACTCGACCTCGATGGGGTAGATGTTCTCGCCCGAGCGGATGATCATGTCGCGCGCCCGCGAGTTGATGAACAACATGCCGTGTTCGATGCGGCCGATGTCGCCGGTGTCGAGGAACCGGTCGCGGCGCACGGTCGATGCGGTCGCTTCGGGGTTCTTCCAGTAGCGGAGCATGTTGTACGGGCTCTGGATGACGACACGGCCCTCGACCCCATCGGGCAACGGCTGGTCGTCGTCGTCCCAGATCTCGATGCGGCACGTGGGGTTGGCCCGCCCGGCGCTGGTGGGTTCGCGTTCGTACTCCATGCCGGTGTTGCCTGACACCGACGCCACCGTCTCGCTCGATCCGTAGCCGTTGCCCATGTTGACGCCGACGTTGGGGAACGCCGCTTGCAACTCGGCGCGCACGGCCGGGCTGGTGGGCCCACCGCCGAAGCTGACCTGGCGGATGCTCGACACGTCGTACTTCGAGAAGTTCGGATGATGGATGACGCGTGGCCCGGTGCCGCCGATGGGCGACCAGGTCGTGACGCGCTCCTGCTCGATGAGGCGCAGCACGTCCTCGGGGTCGAAGCGGCCGTTGCGCAACACCATGCGCATGCCCATGGGCAGCCCCATGATGATCCCGGCGAGCAGGCCCGACACGTGGAACATGGGCGACGTGAGAAGGGTGACGGTCTGTCCGGCCGGCGCGACGGGCAGGGGTGGCTCTTCGCCCAGCGCCTCGGCCTGCAGCACGGCCATGCGGCCGCGCACCATGGCGTTGCACATCAGCACCTGGACGAACCCGACGAGCCCCCGGTGCGAGATCAGTGCACCTTTTGCCCGGCCGGTGGTGCCCGAGGTGAAGAGGACGAGCGCGGGGTCGTCTTCGGCGATGGGCACATCGGGCAGCGCGGCATCGGGTGCGTGCGCAGCCAACGACGGCCAGTCGCGTTCGATCTCGACGATGGTGCAGCCGAGGTCGACACCGGCGACCCGTTCGAGGCGCTTGCTGTCGCCGATGAGCACCTTCGGTTCGGTGAGCTCGGCCGCGTAGCGGATCTCGTCGGTGGTCCACCATCCGTTGAACGCGCACACGATCGCGCCGAGGCTCGTGACGGCCCAGAAGGCCACGGCGAACTCGGTGCAGTTCGCGGCGAGGATGCCGACCCGATCGCCCTTTTCGACGCCGTACTGCTCGCGCAACGCGGCGGCCACCGAGGCGACCTGCGGTACGAGCTCGCCCCGGGTGAGCGTGGTGCCGACGAGGGTGAAGTAGCCGAGCGCGCCCAGGCGGTCGGCGCTGTCGACGAGCATCTCGCGAAGCGAGTGCATGCGATTCTCGAACACGGGCATCGGCGTGCCGAGCACATCCTCGATGGCCGTGGCGAACGGCGAACCCGCGCCGAGCGCCGCAGCGGTGGCCTGTTGGTGGATCGCGTGCAGCGTGGCGAAATCGAGCGTGCTCATGCGAGCGGGCGGGGGCGGGTGAGGTCGATGCCGCACAGCATCGCGAGCTCACGGAGACCACGCGCTGCGTCGAGCCGTGCCGGTGCATCGTCGGCGAGTATGGCCTCGGCCAGGGCTACCAGTGCGCGTCGGGCGCGGGGCGCATCGAGGTCGTCATCGAGCGCGGCGCGCAGCTCGGTCGCGTACGGCAGCGGGTCGGGGCCACGGTCGTCGCGTTGCGCCGCGGCGTGCAACGTGGCGAGCACCGCGTTGCCGTCCTCGATGTCGTCGTCGAACCACTCCCAGTTCTCGCGGTAGTGGTGCGCCATGAGCGCGAGGCGGATGGCGCGCGGGTCGGCGACCTTCAAGAGCTCGCTGACGAACACCAGGTTGCCGAGCGACTTCGACATCTTCGTGCCTTGGTACGCAACGAGGCCGCAGTGCATCCAGTGCCGCACGAACGGCCCGCCGTGCGCGGATTCGCTCTGCGCGATCTCGCACTCGTGGTGCGGGAAGACGAGGTCGCCGCCACCTCCGTGCAGATCGATGGTGGAGCCGAGGCTGGCGTACGACATGGCGGTGCACTCGATGTGCCAGCCCGGCCGACCGGGTCCCCATGGCGAGACCCAGCTCGGTTCGTCGGCGAGCGACGGCTGCCAGAGGATGAAGTCGAGCGGATCGCGTTGACGGGAGTCGTCGGGGTGGCCGCCACGCTCACGGGCGAGGTCGATCATCTCGTTGCGCGAGTAGTGCGAGAGCGATCCGAACGACGAGAACGTCGCGACCGAGAAGTACGTGGTGCCGTCGACGGTGTAGGTGTGGCCCTGGGATTCGAGCTTGGTGATGATCGCGAGGATGTCGGCGATGGATTCGGTGGCCCGAGGTTCGGCGACCGGCGGTCGGGTGTCGAGCGCCTCCATGTCGCGATGAAAGCGCGCTGTCTCCGCGGCGGCGAGCTCGAGGTAGTCGACGCCCAGCGACCGCGCCTTCGGCAGGATCGAGTCGTCGACGTCGGTGATGTTGCGGACGAGCCGCACCGTGTGGCCGAGGTCCTCGAGCCGGCGGATGAGCAGGTCGTAGGTCAGGTACGTGTTGGCGTGCCCGAGGTGGGTCGCGTCCTACGGCGTGATGCCGCACACGTAGATGTCGACGACCTGACCGGGCGTGAAGGGCACCACCTGGCGTTGCGGGGTGTCGAACAGTCGCATTGGCACGGCCG
>JBKJKR010000601.1:0-8885 GCA_046597135.1 Acidimicrobiales bacterium
TCGTGCTCGACGGGATCTGCGTCACCCGGCGCTCTCGACGTGATGGACATGCCATACCTCCGCTTCCGTCTTGGATGCGGGGTCGCCGGGTCCAGGGCGACGCCGTTGTTCTCGCCCGAGTCCAACCCACGCAGCCGGGGTCTTCCCCCGGCGCACGGGCCTCAAACCCGTTTCGTCGAACGTTCACATCCGTTGGTGACGGATTCAGAACGCCTGATCGCGGCCGTTTGTGAACCGGGACGCGTGGGTAGAGGCGCTTCGTCCTCGAAACATGGGAGTAGCTGATGATCTGGTTCTTGATCGTTCTGGCAGTGATCGGATTGATCGCCGGGTTCATCGCACGGGCGCTCGTGCCCGGGCGCGATCCCATGGGGGTCGGCGCGACGATGGTGCTCGGCGTGGTCGGTTCGCTCATCGGTGGCTTCGTCGGTTGGGCGCTGTTCGGCAAGGACCTCGCCGACGGCGCGCTGCAGACGTCGGGCATCATCGGGTCAATCGTGGGCGCAGTTGTCGCATTGCTGATCTACCGCTCGATGGGTGAGCGCTCCGGACACAGCCGCAGGCTGTTCCGCTAGAGCCTCGCCTTTGGCGATCGGTGCTCGAGTGCATCGGCTCGCGTGCCGAAAGGTGAACATGGACAACACGCCGACCCAACGTTGGGCGTACGGAGATGCGCCGACCGAGGCACACCTGCCCGCCGGGAACGAAGAAGGCCCTGCAGCCATCAGCTGCGGGGCTTTCGCGCGTTTCGTGATCAACGATCGGTACGTGGTCCACGGGGTCCTCGGCCGCGGTGCGACGGCCGAGGTCTATCGCGCACATGACCAGCAGCTCGAGCGAGAGGTAGCGGTCAAGTTGCTGAACCCGATTCTGTGCACGCAGCCCGAGGCATTGGCCCGCTTCCACGACGAGGGTCTCGTCGCCGCGCGCGTCCACCACCCGAACGTGGCCGCCGTGTTCGATACCGGTGTCCATGACGGCCGTCCGTTCATCGTGATGGAGTGCTTGTCAGGGGGCACCCTCGCCGATCGACTCGCTCGAGGACCGCTCACCCTCGACGAGGTCCGCCGGGTCGCCTTGCAGATGCTCGACGCGCTGCAGGCCTCGCACGAGCGCGGCGTGACGCACCGAGACGTCAAGCCCTCCAACATCCTTCTCGCGCACTCCGGCGTGGCGAAGCTCGCAGACTTCGGCATCGCGAAGGACGACGAGAGCGCGGACCACACCGCCGTGGGCTTGGTCGTCGGCACACCCTCGTACATGGCACCTGAGCGGTTGCGCGGCGCTCCGGCCACGGCACGAAGCGACCTCTACGCGCTGGGCATGGTGTTGCTCGACGCGGTGGTCGGACACCGGGTCGGCGGGGCCACCGATCGTCGCCTCGACGACCTGGCGCGACTCGAGGGCACCGACGCCTGGCTCGCCGCCACGTTGGCACGGGCGACCCATCCCGACATCGAGATGCGGTTCCCGAGCGCCGCAGCAATGGCCGCGGCATTCGCCCCGCGGCCGCTCGTGCCACTGTCGGGTGCCCCGTCGAGTCGACCACCCGCACCGCCGGCGCCGCGCCCAACCCGGCGGGCTCGCACCGTCGCGTTCTCCGGCCTCGCCCTGGCAGTCGCGCTGACCGCCGGCTTCGCGACCACCCGGGCGTTGACGCGCGCAGGTCCATCGTCGGACACCCCGACGCCCACGACCGTGTCGTTGCCCGAACCGCTGCGAGCGGCGTTCGATGACCTGCGCGACGCGGTCGGCTCATGACCCGCATGCGTGGCGGTGCGCTCGCGCTCACCCTGGCGTTGTCCGTGGGCGCTTGCGGAGGCGAGCCTTCCGTTCCCCGTGACCTCGCGGCCGAGATGAACGCGCAGATCGACGACATCGAGCAGACGGCGGCCGCCGGCGACTACGCAGGCGCCCGGACGCGCGCCGGGTCATTGCGATCAACCGTGGTCGACCTCCAGGCCGCTGGGCGTCTCGATGACGCGACTGCCGCGCGGGTGCTCGACGCGGTGGCTGCGCTCGATTCTGCCCTCGAGACCTCGGCCACGAGCAGCGGCGCGACCTCGTCGAGTGTGACCGCGCCGACAACCGCCAGCACGCGTGTGCCGGCGACGACCGCGACCACCAAGCGCAAGCCGCCTGGCAAGGAGGAGAAGGACGACTGAGACGTCGTGCCGGCACGCCACACGACGGCCGCGTAACGTGACGATGGGGGCGCCTCGGCGAACGCCGACGTGCGATCGTTGAACGAAGACGGAGGCACGCTGCCATGGAGATCACGTTGACCGCCGAGGAGTCGCAGGCGGTGCAGCAAGCGCTGCGCGTCTACAGCTCCGACCTGCGCATGGAGATCGTCGACACTGACAACCCGAGCTTCAAACGCGACCTGCGGGCCGAGCAGGCAACGCTGCAGTCCGCCATCGCCAAGCTCGATGCGGCAGCTGCTGCATCGGAGCTACGCGACGCCGAAGGCCGGGTCATCGTCCGCATGGTCGGTGTCTGGACGATCGGCTGACCGTCAGCCGAGGTGGCTCGCCGGCCGGAATCCTAGCCGCCGCGGCCATGTTGGTGCGTTGCGATGTTGCGTCGTTCAACGAGATCGACCCGACCCGCAACCACGCGGTCTCCGTGCTCGACCCGCCGGACCGCGAGTACTTCCCGGGTGCGTTCGAGCTCTTCGCGGAGCTACAGGCCGAGAACCCGTTGATCCGCTACGTGAGCGGCACGGGTGACGGTTCTGCGCACAAGTTCTCCGACTTCGTCACCCGCGACGAGTACCACGGCTCCCGGATCTACCAAGACCTGTAACGCCACCTCCGCGTGGAGCTCACCAAACAGCGCTCGGTTTGGGCGCACGCGAGGCCGAGGTCGTGCAACTGCTGGCCTCGGACGCCACCAACGCCGAGATCGGCGCGCAGTTGCACATCGCGTCGGGCACGGTGAAGAGGCACCTCGACGCGATCTACCGAAAGCTCGGCGCGAGCGGGCGGGTGCAGGCCGTGTCGATGTGCCTCGAGCTGCTCCCCACCACGCGCCCCTGAGCGCAACGGGTTCGCCGGCTCAACCTGTGGGTTCGGAGGAGACGACCACGAACCCGGGGCTCTCGGGCCCCGTCACGGGGTCGGCGATGGTCGGCTGGACGACGCGCTGAGGAATCTCGCCCAGGTCTCGGACTGCGTGCCAGGCCGCGGGAGCGGCCATGGCGGCGGCGGCGAGCAACGACACGCCGAGGAGGAGACCCTGCACGTGGGGGTGGTCGGCGAGCATCACCGCGGCGACCCTGCGGGGGCACCGCACGTGACCGGGCTCGGTGGTTCGATCTTCGTCAACGTCGACTCCTCATAGGGGGACCCGACGTCAAACGCTTCACGCGCGCCAGGACACAGCCCAGCTACCCCTGCCCCGGCCACCGGCAAACGACGCGACGGTTGATTGGGCCGTTCGCACTACGGGCGCCGTGACGCGACCGCACCCGCGCCGGCGGTTGGGCGGGCAGAGACGCCGATGACGCACCACACGGCCCGGGGTGGCTACCGGACCGGCAGCAGCGCCGCCGGGGTCCATCTCGGCCAGCGCGGCGGATAGTCCGTGACGCCGTAACGCACCGAAGCGACCTCGACGAGGCCGTCGTCGCCGCTGTTGTCGTAGAACACCGCGCGGTGACATGACCGCACCGCCACCGCGACCAGCGGCCACAGGCGTTCGAAGCGGGCCTGCAGCTTCTGCGGCGGGACGTCGTGACCGCCGGACGCGACCCGCGCCGCGACGCGTGGGCCCGAAAGCTCGAGCGGGATCATCACGACGTGCAGCACGACGTCGTAGCCGGCGGCCGTCGCGGTGGCGAGCAGGTCGAGCTTCGACTCGTGCGAGAACACGGTCTCGGCACAGAAGTCGAGGCGCGCATCGATCAGCGCTTCCCGCACACGCGCCGCGATCGTGGCCGCCTCATACGCGTTCGCCATCTCGTGGCCGGGGAAGCGGTCACTGGCGATCCGGTCGGCGTCGACGAACGGCAGCCCAGGCCGGTCGGGTGCGAGCACGTGCTCGAACAGCGTGGTCTTGCCCGCTCCGTTTGGACCGACGACCAGATCGAGGCGGCTCACAGCCGCCGACGGGAACCGTCCGGCGCGATCTCGATCAGGTGACCATCGTCGTCGAGTGACACGGTGGCTTGCCCCGCTCGCCGGAGCGCCGGCCCGACACGGTGCTTCGCGGTGCGCTGCGCGATCCGCGCATCGATCACCGCGTGCGCCGCGGCGCGTTCGTCCTCGCTGAGGGTCGAGAACTGCTCGTTGCCCGCGGCGACCGCCAACACCTTGCGGTACGAAACCGTCGACGCCCGCTCGATCTGCATGCCGATGCGGGCCCAGTAGTTGATCTGCTCGGTGGCCGAGCGGTTCTCCTCGTGGGCGATCGCGGCGGCGGTTGCGGCGATGTCCGCCGCCACCCTCGTCGGTGTCGTTGCACCCTTCGCCATCACTACCTCCTGCACCCGTCGCTGCTCTGGGAACGCGATTCCGGCGCACGTAGCAGACTGCTACAAAGTGTAGCGGTTGGGGACACGCCTGCGTCGGGCACTGCGTCGCCTACGGCCGCTCGAACCCGGAGCCGTACACTGCAGGGCCATCCGACGCGAACCTCTGGTTCTCCGCGACCGCTCGCGCCGGCCCCGCCCTCGTAGCTCAGGGGATAGAGCAACCGCCTCCTAAGCGGTAGGCCGCCAGTTCAAATCTGGCCGAGGGCACCCCACCGACCAGAACGCGGCGACCAAAGGGCCGGTATCCGGTAGTTCAGTCGGCGAACACGTCCCGGCTGAGCTGCAGGAAGTACGTGTGGTCATGCCCTTTGTTCGCGTCGGCCGCGTTGTACTTCGCGGAGGTCGCGGTGCCGTCGGGGAGATGATCCTCCGAGTAGATGGCGCCGACCGGGCACACATCCGGCTGATAGCAAGCGGTGCACGACGTGCACTCGTCGAGGTTCACGTAGAGCAACGTGTCACCGAAGATCACGATCGCGTCAGGGTTGGGTGCGTGCGTCGTCTCGATCGAGCCGCTGCCCGGTTCGTCCTCGGAGAACAACACGTTGCTCGCAGCATCGAACTCGTAGATGCACTGCACCGGGCAGGCGGTGACGCACGCTCGATCCTTGACGTCGATGCACGCCTCGGTGATGACGGCCAGTCCTGCCATGTCGACAACCTCCAACGTGAGTGGAACGCGGACGCTGCACGGGCGTGGCCCAGCTGCCATCTCGACCGATGTTCAACCCCGTCCTTCCCGCGCAGCAGGCCCGTCAAACAACAGCTGCTCAGCAGGGGCGCAGCGTGAGGCCGTCGGGACGCCACTCGGGGCGGGCCAGCACCAACTGCACCACGCTCACGTGCCGCTCGAGGAACGCGGCCTCGCAGTACGCGAGATAGAAGTCCCACAGCCGCCCGAGCTCCTCGGTCACGCCCAGCTCGGCGAGGTCGGCCCACCGTTCGTGGAGCTGCAGGCGCCACCGGCGGAGCGTCTCGGCGTAGTGCGCGCTGAGGTCCTCGAGGTCGATGATGCGCAGGTCGCTCGCCTGGGTCACCGCGTTGGCGATGGAGGTCACCGACGGCAGGCTGCCCCCCGGGAACACCCACCGCTTGATGAAGTCGTTCGTGGCCCGGGCCCGTTCGTAGCGCTGGTCCGCGATCACGATGGCCTGCATGCCCATGACGCCGTCGGGCGCGAGCAACCGTTGGCACGTGGCGAAGTAACCCGGCACGTCGCGCCAGTCGACGGCCTCGATCATCTCGACCGACATGAGCCGGTCGAAGGTGCCGTCGAGGTCGCGGTAGTCGGCTTCGAGCAGCTCGATGCGTTCACCGACCCCCGATTTCTCGAACCGGCGCCGCGCGAACGCGGCTTGTGCGGCCGACACGGTGGTGGTGGTGATGTGCACGCCGTGATTCGACGCGGCGTGCAACGCGAAGCTCCCCCACCCGGTGCCGATCTCGACGGTGCGGTGCTCGGCGCGCAGATCGATCTTGCGGCACAGGCGCTCGAGCTTGGTCCGCGACGCGTCGGCGAGCGGGGCGCCGGGTGACGCGAACACCGCCGACGAATAGGTCATGGTCTCGTCGAGGAACGCGGTAAGAACTCATTGCTCAGGTCGTAGTGGGCGCGCACGTTGCGGCGGTCGCGCTCGGGATCGGCACGGCGCACCTTGCGGATGGGATCGACCACCGGTCCCGTGATGCGATGGGCCCGCTTGCGCCATTGGTCGAGACCGCCCACGCTGCGGATGAACACCTGCAACAAGCCGACCAGGTCATCGGTGTGCCACCACCCGCGGAAGTAGCCCTCGCCCAGGCCTGCGCTGCCGTCGCGTGCCACCGCCGACCATGCACGATCATCGCGGACGGTGAGCACGTGGACGCCGTCTCGGCGCGCATCGCCCGGCACGGTGAGCGGCGCGTTCGCGTCCTCTTCGAGAACCACACCGTCGACGTAGCCGAGTGCACGGCGCACCACGGCCCGTTCCGCGCGCCGGCGCGCGGTTCTTGCGGGCTGCAGCTCCGCCGGCGGTGGGCCGACGAGTGCTCGGTTCGTCGCGGTGCGTTGGGGCAGGACGGTGGTCACGCAGTCACCTCATGTTCGTCGTGGTGCGGGGATGGTGTGGCGATCGACTTGCGTCTCCCCCGCCCGGGGTGCGGGAGGAAGCGGGCGCCGTGGCGCCACAGACGAAACGCGTGCCAGTGGATGCCGAGCAATACACGCTGCGTCGGGTGGCGAAACACGATGTCGCGGATCGCCGCCGCGTCGAGGGGCTTGCGCTCGGCCGCGAGCCCCGCTTCGAACACCGGCCGGTGTTCGCGTTCGAGGCACAGCTTCAACTCGACCCGCTCCGCCGGGGGCGAATCGTGCAAGCTGTAGTCGAGGTCCATCGGCATGAACGGAGAGACGTGCATCGCCTTCGCGAACTCGATCGGCGAGTCGGTACCGGCATCGAGCGCGCGGCGGTCGAACACGTAGTGGTGGCGTTCGTGCCACGGCGTGTTCGTCACCTCGAGCATCTCGGCGATCGGTGCGCCGGTACCGTCGAAGCACCAGTACACCGCGATCGGGTTGAAGCAGTGACCCCACGTGCGCAGGTGCGCCAGCAGATAGACCGGGCCCCCCGGACGCACGCCGATCGACGCGGCGACGGTGTCGCGCACCGCGTCGGCCAACGGCACCTCGGGGTCTCCGTGATAGTCGCCGCGCCTGAAGCGCGCCGGCGACCAGCGACTGTCGCGCAGGAGCCACGAACGGCCGTACAGATCATCCAGATGATCGAGGTCGAGCCAGGCCATCTCGACGTGCTGACTGAAGCGGTACGCCGGCTCCCGACGATCGTGCCAGACCGTACCGGCGTACGCGGCGTGACCGGAGCGCATGGTGTCGCCGAAGGACACGGTGGTCATCGGACCGACAGCCGCAGTGGTGCCGGAACAAGCGCTTCGGCCACCCGCTTGCCGCTCGCGGCACCATCCTCGTGGAAGCCGTAACCCCACCACGCACCGCAGTACCAGGTGTTGCGCACGCCGTTGATCTCGCTCCAGCGACGTTGCGCGGCCAACGCACCATGATCGAACACCGGGTGGTCGTACTCGAACCGTGCGTGCACCCGCTCGGGCCGGATCTCGTGCTCGCGATTGAGCGTGACGCAGATCGTCGAGCGCGACTCGAGACGCTGCAGGCGGTTCATGAGATACGTCACCGTGGGAAGCGCCGCATCCTCGACCGGGCGGTGGTAGTTCCACGCGGCCCACGCGCGTGGCGACCTCGGGAGCATCCGCTCGTCGGTGTGCAACACGGCGACGTTGCGCGTGTACGCAATCGCTCCGAGCACCTCGCGCTCGGCGGGCGACGGGTCGCTGAGCATGCGCAACGCCTGGTCGGTGTGCACCGCGCACACCACTGCGTCGAAACGTTCGGACCCGTCGTCGGTGCGCACATCGACACCATCATCGTCGCGACGCAGGGCGCGCACCGGGTTCGACAACCGGATCTCGGCGTTCATCGACCCGACCGCCGCGTCGAGGTACCGCTGCGCGCCGCCGGTGATGGTGCGCCACGGCACCCGGTTGGTCAACGTGAGCAACCCGTGGTTGTCGAGGAACCGCAGCAGCGAGACGAGTGGGAACCGGGCGAAGGTCGCCGGGCCGGCCGACCAGACCGCCGAGCCCAACGGCACGAGGTACCGCTCGACGAACACCGGGGCGAATCGGTGCTCGTCGAGGAACTCGCCGATCGTGGCGTTTGCATCGACCTCACCCTGCTCGGTGAGCACTCGCCGGCCGATGCGACCGAAGCGGGCGATCTCGCGCAACAGCGTCCAGAACTCGCGCGATGCCAGGTTGCGTCGCTGGGCGAACATGCCAGACAACGTGGTTCCCGCGTACTCGAGGCCGCTTTGCGCGCACGACACGCTGAAGGTCATCTCGCTCGGCTGGGTCTCGACGCCCCACCGCTCGAGCAGGTCGGTGAACACCGGGTAGTTGCGACGGTTGTGGACGATGAAGCCGGTGTCGACCTGGTGCGTCTCGTCCGCCAGGTCGAGCCGCACGGTGTTGGTGTGGCCGCCGAGTCGATCCGCGGCTTCGAGGATCGTGACGTCGTGAGAGGGGGCCAGCAACCAGGCCGCCGTCATTCCCGAGATGCCACTGCCAACCACTGCGATACGCACAAGCGCTCCTTCGTGCGGCGCGGCACATTGGATGCAGGAATACGCGAAGTTATCGGCTGGCACGCGGAAGTGGCCGGTGACCCGCCCCGTTCGGGGTATCACCGGCCACCACCTACCCGTTCATGGGGTCATCTACGCCTCGGCCGGCGCTGGTCCTCGGCCCCCTGTAGTTGAGGACCTGGCGCAAC
>JBKJKR010000023.1:0-4552 GCA_046597135.1 Acidimicrobiales bacterium
ATTCGCCCAGCACACCCGCGCGTTCCCCTTCGAGGAACGGCGTGCCGGCTCACTCGGCGGCACCATCCTCGTGCGTCGCGAGCCGGTCGGCGTGTGCGCGGGCATCATCCCGTGGAACGTGCCGCTGTTCATCACGGCGCTGAAGGTCGGGCCCACCATCGCGTCGGGCTCCACCATCGTGCTCAAGCCCGCGCCCGAGACCCCGCTCGACGCCAACATCTTTGCCGAGGTGCTCATCGACGCCGGTGTACCTGCCGGCGTGGTCAACATCGTCGCCGCCGATCGCGAGGTCGGCGAGCACCTGGTGCGCCACCCCGCCATCGACAAGGTGAGCTTCACCGGTTCCACCGCGGCCGGGCGCAAGATCGGCCCGATCTGCGGCGAGATGCTGAAGCGCTGCACGCTCGAGCTCGGCGGCAAGTCGGCCGCCATCATCTGCGACGATGCCAACCTCGCCGAGGCCATCCCGCACGTCGTCAGCGGCGGCCTCATGAACAACGGTCAGGCCTGCGTGGCCCTCACCCGCGTGCTCGCGCCGCGCAGCCGCTACGACGAGATCCGCGACGCACTCGCCGCCGCAGTCACCGCGCAGACCGTCGGCGATCCGTCGGTGCCCGAGAACATGGTCGGCCCGCTCATCGCCGAACGCCAGCGCGACCGCGTCGAGGGCTACATCGCGAAGGGCAAGGCCGAGGGTGCGTCGGTGGTCGTCGGTGGCGGCAGCCGACCCGACGGCATCGGGCCCGGTTGGTACGTGTCGCCCACGTTGTTCGCCGACGTCGACAACTCCATGACCATCGCCCGCGAGGAGATCTTCGGCCCGGTGCTGTCGCTCATCCCCTACGACGACATCGAGGACGCGATCCGCATCGCCAACGACAGCGACTACGGCCTGGCCGGTGCGGTGTACACCACCGACGTCGCCAAGGGCATCGCCGTCGCGCGTCGAGTGCGCACCGGCACGTTCGCCGTGAACACCATGCAGGGCATGGACTTCAACGGTCCGTTCGGTGGCTTCAAGACCTCCGGCGTCGGCCGCGAGCTCGGCCCCGAAGGCATCCACGCCTACTGCGAGGACAAGACCATCTCGCTGCCCGCCGGCACCGAGATCCCGCCGGCCTGAGCGCGCGCCGTGCGGTTCATCGACCGAGAACGCGGCGTTCAAGGTCCAAGCCGAACGCATCGGCCTCTGACCCCGAACGCCGCGTTCGGTCAGGGACAGCGAACGGTAGGGTTCCACGCCGCGAGCTGACCGGTCGGGTTGTCCTTGTAGACCCACGCGTGCAGGTCGTAGTGAACCGGCATGCCCGGTTCATGGCCGGGCATCGGGCCTTCGAGCGAATGGCCCATCATGGTAGGCCGGTCCGCGTCCGTGCCGAGGTCTTGGTCGTCATCGAAGGCCACGTACTCCACACCTACCAGCCGCCACCGCCCGTTCCGACCCTTCTCGTACAGCAGCACGTCGGGCTTGGTCGGGTCGATGCGACCATCGCCCACCAGCGCGGGGTTCGCGAAGTGGTATCCCATTCCACCCACGCCGGGGATCTCGGCGCACTCGTCGGTGGCCCGGTAGCCCGCGCCGAGGGCGACGTCGACGTTGGCGAAGCGTGATGTCGCCTCGACGATCACTCGGCGTTGAGCTGAGGTGAGGGCCTCGGGCGAGTTGTGGTCGCCGTGAGCCGACGCTGGCGCGCCGATGGACAGAAGCGAGGCGCCGAGCACGGTCATGGCGAGTGTGGTGCGGAACTTGCGGTTGCGGTTCATGTTCGTCTTCCTTTGGGTCGAGTCAGTGGTGGTGGTGGTGGTGGTGTTGTTCTCGGTCGGGTCGGTGCTCATGCCACACCGAGCCGAACGGCGATCGCGCGGTGGTCATCGGCGGTGAGCACCGAGCCGGCGAGGCTCCACATGGCGGCGAACGCCTCGGCCGGCGCCGTGGCCTTGATGCCGCCGAGCATCTCGGTGCGATCGTCCACGTTCATGGCGGGCAGCATGATCGCGACCGCCGCGCCCATCTCCTGCGGCGGGATCGCGCCGATGATCGCGCCGTGGATGTCGATCACCGCCTCTACGCCGATGGCCGCTTCGAGCGCCGGCATGATCAGCCGCTCTTCCACGTCCTGGTGGTGCAGGTAGGCGCTCGTGAACGCCGCAAGCTCGAGGTACAGCTGGTGGAAGGCGAAGCGCCGCGCATCCGGCACGGTCGACGCCGTTGCATCGGCCAGAGCAACGAGGCCGGCCATGGTGTCCTCGAGCGCCACGTGATCGACGGCCACCCGAGTGGCGAGCCCCGGCAGGTACCGCTCGAGCGCGGGTTGGATGGCGCCGTCCTCGTGCTCGGCGTGCTGCACGAGGAACTGCACCACGCTCCGCACCTGATCGACAAGCGCCGCGCCACCGCACTGGTCGTTCGGGTCGAGACGACCCGCATCCGCAGTGAGCGCGAACAGCTCGGTGCGGATGCCTTTGTGGATGTCGCGGTAGAGGTCGAAGGCGACAGCGCGGATCGAGCTGGTGCCGAACGTCTCGGAGATGCGGGAGTCGGTGATGGTCATGTCACGTTCCTTTCTTCGGGCGGCTCGCAGGTCGCGCCGCACAGGGACCACTGTCTGCGATCACCGACCACCCTCGCTCCGAAGAACCCCGTAACGGAATGCTAAAAACCAGCTATCTCACAGAGGAGCGTTCGTGCTCGACGAGGCCACCAAGACCCACCTGCACGGCGGCTGTGCGTTGCTGGTCGCCAGCGTGTCCGCCGACGGGCGCCCCCACGCGAGCCGCGGGCATGGCCTCACGGTGCTCAGCGAGGATCCCGTGCGTGTGCGCGTCATGCTCGCCGCGCACGACCTGCGCACCCACGACAACCTGCGCACCACCGGCGCGATCGCTATCACGTCTGCCGATGTGACGTCCTTGTACTCACTCCAGATGAAGGGGACCGTCGAGCGGGTCGAACCGGCTACGCCCGACGACCTCGCAAAGGCGGCGCAGTACTGCGCCGCCTTCCTCGACGACATCGTTCGCACCGACGGGTACTCGCGCGACGACATCAAGTCGTGGTTGCCGACCGACTTCGTCGCGTGCGTCGCCATGGTGCGCGAGATCTTCGATCAGACCCCGGGCCCTTCGGCGGGCGGTTCGTTCCGCGGCGAGGGCGCATGAGCACAGCCGACATGAACGAGCGCCAAATCACGCTTCGCGACCTACGGCGCTGTTTCGATGGTCGCATTCCCTCGGTCATCGCGACCGCCGCGGCCGACGGCACACCGAACATCACGTACCTCTCGGCCGTGCACCCGGTCGATGATGAGCGCATCGCGCTGTCGAACCAGTTCCTGTCGAAGACGTCGCGCAACCTGGCCGAGAACCCGCAGGCGTCGTTGCTGCTGTTGGATCCGGTGAACTTCGACGAGTACCGGCTGACCATTCGCTACGAGCGGACCGAGCGACGTGGGCCGGTGTTCGAGCGCCTGCGCGAAGACGTGGATCGGGTCGCGGCGCTGGGCAGCATGAAGGACGTATTCCGGCTGCGCTCAGCCGACATCTACCGCATCGAGTCGATAGAAGTGGTGTACGCATCGCACCAGCCGGCGCGCAAGCAGCGCGCCGAGCTCGCTGCGGTGGCCGAGTTCACGGCGCGGCTCAGTCGGTGCCGCGACCTCGAGACAGTGGTCACCACCACGGTCACCGGACTGGCCGAGCTGCTCGGCTACCGGCACTCGTCGTTCCTGATGCTCGACGAGCAAGGCCAGACGCTCTACACGATCGCGAGTCACGGCTTCGACGTGCAGGGAATCGGTTCCGAGATCGCGGTCGGTGCGGGGGTGGCCGGGCAGGCTGCGGAGCGCTGCGAAGCGGTACGCGTGGGGCAGCTGCGCCAGATCGAGAAGTACTCGCGCAGCGTGCGGCGGTCGTTCGAGAACGAGGGCCACATCGGCCCGGGCCTCGAGATCCCGGTACCCGAACTGGTCGACGTCGAGAGTCGCCTCGCGGTGCCTGCGCAGGCACTCGGCCAACTTGTCGGCGTTCTCGTGGTCGAGAGCCCCTTGCCCGTCGCGTTCGACGACGACGACGAAGCTGCGTTGCGCATGATCGCGTCGATGGTGGCCAACGCAGTCGAGCTCGATCGCGCAGGTGACGAGACGGCGCACCGGAGCGCACCCTCGGCTCCGGTGACCGAGTCGGCCGATACGCCCTCCGTCCTGGTGCGGTTCTTCCCGGTCGACGGAAGCGTGTTCCTCGACGGCGACTACCTCATACGCGGCGTGGCAGGTCGCATCTTGTGGTCGGTGCTCAACCAGCATGTGAACGACGCACGCGTCCAGTTCACCAACAAAGAGGTGCGCCTCGATCCGTCGCTCGACCTACCGGGTTTTCGCGACAACCTCGACACGCGGCTCCTCCTCCTCAAGCGGCGCCTCGAGGAACGCGACGCCACCATCCGCATCGAGAAGACCGGCCGCGGACGCTTCCAGCTGTACGTCGGCGCACCGCTCCGACTCGAAGCGCAGGGCTGAACCCGCCGCACCACGCGGGCCGACCTCGGTGTCGCGGC
>JBKJKR010000064.1:0-4018 GCA_046597135.1 Acidimicrobiales bacterium
GGGCCGTGCACCGCATCCAATGGTTGTGCCGTACCGATGTTCGTTGACCTCAACCGAAGCACGTGAACGCCGCCGCCGATGTCGACCGAGCTGGAGGTGAAGCTGCCTGGAATCAGCGGCACGCTGTTGTCGTCGTTTGGGGGTGCGGGATACGTGCTCGTGTCGGTCGAGATGCAGGCGCCGAGTGACGTGGTGCCGAGGTCGACTCGTTGGTTGAACGGCGTCCAACCGTCGAGTCCGTTGACGCCGGTCTCGAAGCTGCCGTTCGCGAAGGCCGCCGGGAAGTTCACCCGCAGCGCACGGCCATCGGCGCCGTCGAGGATGGGGTCGACGGCACCGATCCGCTCCGCGGCGAGGCCGTTGCCGAGGTACACGATCCCGTCGGCGATGGTGACGGCCCCCGATGCGACGCTCGTCGGTTCGGACGTCATCGACAACCCATCGGTCACGAGCGGGCCGTCGGCGTCGAACTCCAGGTACTGGCCGCGGAAGTCGCCGCCGGTGATCGTGACGCCGGCGCCCACGATCACCGGGGCCGAGCCCTCGGTGTAGACGACGGTCGGGCCACCGACGACCGTGGGCAGTACGGCGGCCGCCGGCGTCGCGGTGGTCAACCAGCTCGCGACCAAGGTGACCACGAGCGCGGCGAGCGGCGTGGCGTGTCGACCCCGCCTCCGCGCACAGCGAAGATCCGGTGCGCCGCGAGCTGGTGCGCGGACAGCGTCCACCGGGGTTGAGGGCGAGGTCATGATCGGCGATCCTCTGCGATGACGTTCCGCCGGGGCGCGAGATGCGAACGCGGGAAGGCAACGACTGACACGCAATTCGACCTGGTTCGCCGCAGAATGAGGAGCGAGTGCTCAAATCGGACAGCCGTCCGTATGTGCAGCCCTTCGGACCTTTCTCGCAACGTGGGTTGGCGTTCGCGACCGGCGCCCGGTCGGGCCACGCGGACCTAAGGCTCTACCTGGACCCGTCCGGCGCATGACAGCCTGAGGGCAGGGCACCGGCTGTAGCGAGGACGACGTCGTGAACACACCACATGGGTCGTCGACGGCCGCGCAGGCCGCCCCCGCGGTATTGGAGACCCACATCTCGACGGTGGTGTTCGTCGGCGACCGGGCACTGAAGTTCATGAAGCCGATCTCGAACGCGTTCATCGACCAGTCGACCGTGCAGAAGCGCCGCGCGGCGTGCGAGGCCGAGCTCCGACTGAACCGGCGGATCGCCCCCGACGTCTACCTCGGGGTCGGTGAGGTCATCGAAGAAGGTGCGGTGACCGACTGCTTCTTGGTGATGCGCCGTCTACCGCTCGACCGTCGGCTGAGCGCCCTCATGGCATCGCCGTACTTCCCCGATCACGTGCGCACCGTGGCACGGGTGGTGGCGGCCTTTCACGCGAGCCAGCCACCGACCGCGCTCGCGGCCGAGCTGGCAACGGCCGAGGCAACAGCGCGTCTGTGGGCCGGCAACATCGACGAACTTCATGACCTCCATGACGAGACGCTGGAGCGATCCGACCTCGACCGGGTCGAGCGCCAAGCCGTGCGATACCTGCGCGGAAGAGCATCGCTGTTCGCGGAACGCATCGAGCGGGGCTACGCACGCGATGGTCACGGTGACCTGCTGGCCGACGACATCTTCATGCTCGACGACGGGCCGCGTGTGCTCGACTGCCTCGCTTTCGACGAACGGCTCCGATGCGGCGACGTCCTGCTCGACATCGCGTTCTTGGCGATGGACATCGAGCGTCTCGGTTCACCACAGATGGCCGAGGCGCTCGTGGATTGGTACTGCGAGTTCACCGACGAACATCACCCGCGTTCACTGGTCGACTTCTTCGTTGCCTACCGCTCGTTGGTCCGCGCAAAGGTCAGCGTGCTGCGGGCAGGACAAGGCCATCCGTCAGCGGCGGTCGAGGCCCGGCAGTTCTTGCGGCAGTGCGCCGACCATCTCGACGCTGCCGTGCCGATGCTGGTGTTGATCGGCGGAAGCCCGGGCACGGGGAAGACGAGCCTGGCCAAAGGGCTCGCCGATCGCTTGCCGATGGTGTTGTTGTCCTCCGACGAGGTGCGCAAGAGCCTGGCCGGGGTCGACCCCGATGTCCATGCGTACGCCCCGCCCGGCGAAGGCATCTACTCGTCCGACATGACCGACCGGACCTACGCCGAGCTGTTGCGGTTGGCCCGTTCGGCTTTGGCAGCCGGCGAGTCGGTGGTGCTTGACGCATCCTGGACACGGGCCGACGAGCGAGCCGCGGCGCGCGGCATCACCGAGGACATCGGTGCGGTCGTCGTCGAGCTCGAGTGCGAGCTCGATTCACAGGTTGCGGCCGCCCGCATCGCGGTGCGCATGGGCACCGACGATCGCTCCGATGCGACCCCGGAGATCGCCGCGCACCTACGCGCGTTGCGGGAGCCGTGGCCCGAAGCGATCACGGTCTCCACCGTCGGTCGCCTCGACGCGACCGTCGAGTCGGTCACGACGACCTGCCGCGAGGCCCGCTGCTCGCACTGACGCTTCAGTCGACCGCGACGATTCCGGCGGTCACGCGACTCGCGATCAGGTCGCGAGCGGGACCGTCCACTCGAGTGATGTTCCGCCTTCGGGGCGTCGTTGGATCGTGCAGCAGCCGTGCAACGACTCGGCGCGCTTGATGGCGTTGCGGATGCCGTCGCCGTGACGGTGGTCGTCGGCGATGCCCACCCCGTTGTCCTCGACGCGGAGGTTGAGGTGCGTGCCGACCTGGAGCGAGACGGTCGCAGAGGTCGCCCGTGCGTGGCGGGCGATGTTGGCAAGTGCCTCTCGGAGGGTGGCCTGGGCCTCGCCGAGGATGTTGTCGGGGATCGCGTCGACGGCGCCGGCCAAGTGGACCTGCACATCGAAGCCGAGCGACGCCCGCTGTTCGTCGACGACGCGGAGGATCTCGGTGCGTGGTGCAACGGTGCGCTCCCGGGCGCGGAGCCGGAAGATCGTCGAACGCAGGGCTTTGATGGCGTCGTCGAGATCATCGACGACCGGCGAGAGACGCGCGGCGGCTGTTGCGTCCGAGGTGTGCGAGATGAGGGCCTCGAGGGTCAGGCCCGAGGCGAACAGCCGTTGGATGACCACGTCGTGCAGGTCCCGGGCGATGCGCTCGCGGTCCTCGAACAGGCGCAGGTCCTGCTCGGCGCGACGGAGGTTCGCTTCGGCGATCTGGCGTTCGGAGACGTCGCGAGCGATCTGCACGAACGACCGAGGCGGACCGTCGAGCGCCGGCACCGCCTGAAGGACGATCTCGACGGGGATGTCGTCGCCGTCGCGATGGCGATGGACGGTGTCGATGATGACGAGGCTCTTCTCGCCGGCCCGCAGCGGCTCGAGCAGCGCCCGCAGTCGAGGCGCGTCGAACTCCGGCGCGATGTGCACCATGGTCATCGAGAGGAGCTGGTCGCGGCTGTAGCCGACCTGCTCCATCGCACCCTTGTTCACATACGTGAACCGCAGGGTCTCGGCGTCGAATATCGACATTGCGTCGCGCGTGGCATCGAGTATCTCGCGCACTTCGCGGGCCGCGGCTTCTGCCTCGATGCGCTCGGTGATGTCGCGTACGGCGACCATGACGTGGAGGGACGCGTCGCCGGGTAGTGGGCTGAGGCTGATCTCGACCCGGAACTCTCGACCGTCGCTGGCCCTTCCGAAAAGCTCGAGTCCGGCGCCCATCTCGCGGACCTTTGGGTCGGCGTTGTAGCGGGTGCGGTCGGCGCGGTGGCGCCTGCGGAAGCGCTCGGGCAACAAGTCGTCGACGTCGTTGCCGAGAAGCGCCGACCGGTCGTAGCCGAACAGATCCTCGACCCGGTGGTTCACGTAGCGGATCACGCCGCCCCCGTCCACGATGAGGATCGCGTCAGGCGAGGCTTCGACCACCGCCCACCCGTCGGCACGTACGGCGTGGTCGTCGGATGCTTCGGCGAGGGAGCCGGCGCCTGATCCGCGCCTGGGCGCCGGCCCCGGCGCAACGGTGCTGTCTTCCACGAAG